>CAZYQJ010000633.1:0-3610 GCA_964649925.1 uncultured Litorilinea sp. | reverse complement strand
CCGGGCAGCCAGACTCGTTTTTATCAGGCGCGCGCTGCCGCGTTTGACCGTTTGGCCGATGGTCTGGAAGCAGCGCTGGACACAGTACGTCTTGACCAACTGATTGGCTTAAAAACGTAATCGACCTGAATCTATTCACGGAATGTGACGATTGTTATGCCACTTCAAATAGGCAACTATCAACAACGCATCGTCAGTTTATCTCTGGCGATCTTGCTTGATTTACTTTTAGGCGATCCGCCCAATCGCTACCATCCCGTGGCCTGGATGGGTAGCGCGATTCTTACCGCCAGGCGATACGCGCCACGACGTGGACAATGGCCTCAATTTGCCTATGGTGCACTGCTGGCTTTGATTGGCGTAACCGCCGTCGCCGGACTTAGCTATGGTGTGGCTCGGATTTTCAGCCGTCTGCCCAAGCTCTGGCAGTGCTTGTTCACTGCCACGCTGTTGAAGATGACATTTTCTATCTCTGGTCTGGCCGCCGCCGCTCAGGCGGTAGCCAGCGCGCTAGCACGGGACGACCTGAATGAAGCGCAGCGTCTATTGGCCTGGCATCTAGTGAGCCGGGACACCGCCATACTCGACAAAGCACAAATCTCGGCGGCTGTTATCGAGTCCATTGCCGAAAACACCAATGACAGCATTGTCGCACCGGCGCTCTACTACCTCCTGGGTGGATTGCCCTGTGCCCTGGGCTATCGTTTCATCAACACGGCAGATGCGCTGGTGGGCTACCGCGATATCAAACACGAATGGCTGGGGAAAGTCTCGGCCCGACTGGACGATCTGGCCAACGTGGTAACGGCTCGGCTCACAGCCGGCCTGTTCATTGTTGCCGCACACCTGGCCGGTGAAGATGCCAAGCGTGCCTGGCAGATTTGGCGTCGAGATAGCGGACAGACGGCAAGCCCAAATGCCGGTCATCCAATGAGCGCCGCGGCGGGTGCACTGGGAGTCGAACTGGAGAAAGTTGAGCACTATCGCCTAGGCGCAGGCGGGCGAGCACCTGCACCGGCCGATATCCGGCGGGCGTTACGGCTTATGTACATGACTACGGGCTTGGTCGTCGGTCTGCCACTCGTCTGGCAGGTGCTTGCGGGCCTACTTCCTCAACGCAGGCGGCGCAATAAAAAACGCTTTTGACCACCGTGAAGCCCGGCTCAAGGCTCAACTGAAAAGCATTAGTCCCCACTATGATAGTGTATAGGGGAAAAGGGCATGGAGGAACAACCGAGCTTCAGCTGCGGCTCTCCTCGTCCATGCTTGGTGAGCGCGGTGCCAATCCCTTGTGATCCAATAGTACTAATCCACTTTCGCACCTAAAATGGCTCACGCACTAGTACATGATTAGTACATCTGTACCTAGCGGCCACCGTTCGCACCGTGTATGCTGTGACCAAGCAGCCGGTAGATAATGAATGGGGCAAACAGATGGTCTGGATACGAATCAGTTTCCCTGTGTTTTGTTGATTTGTGCTTTACCAGAAGAACTGGTGTGAGCCAGCAACGTAATCTACCGTACCCCATCTGCTCCGTTTGTGTGCGCAGCATCCTGGATGAAGGCTGGGCACGCTTTAAAGTCAAGGCCATTGTCACTATACCAATCCCCCGCGCACGATTCTCGCCCAGCGCAACCGAGGTGCAGCTACTAGACGGGTCCAGAGCTGATGCGCCCGCAGAAATTTTCGCCAGCTATATGCCGATCCCATTTACGCTTTCCTATGACCAGCGCAGATCGCCCCGCATTCCACGTATGTGCTGGCTGTACGCGTCACAGTCGATAGGCAATTGCGCTGGAGCAATACCGAACGCTACGCGGTGTTGGCCTGCGTCGAAAAGATGCACTAACGGGCACCATAAACAAATGGGCACCATAATACGACAACGAGGACTTGCGTTCGTTTTTGCCAAAAGGAGAGACGACAATGGCTTCGTTACTGGAATCGCTGAATCAATCGCTCAGCCCGCAAACGGTGGGCACAATCGGCAATGCACTCGGTCTGGACCCGCAGATGGTGCAGCAGGGCATGGATGTGGTCGGCCCGCTGGTGCAGGGGGGGCTCGCCAACAGCGCCTCCACACCACAGGGGCTGGACAGTCTGATGCAGATGCTGGCCTCCCCGGAAGGTGCCGCCACAGCCGCCAGCGGCACCAGCGGCTTTGGCGGCCTGATAGACAGCCTGAGTGGCAGTGGCGGCTCGAACATGCTGGACAGTCTTGTCAGTATGGTTACTGGACAGGGAGCCGGCGGCAGTGGCGATATGATGGGCACCTTATTGAATGGTCTCTTTGGCAGCGGCGCGCTCGCTGCGATCGCACCTACGCTGGACAAGGCGCTAGGCTTTAAGGTCAGCTCACTGATCCCGTTCGTTGCACCCTTGCTGTTGAGTCAGTTGCGCAAAACCACCCAGGAGCAGAAACTGGATGCCAGCGGCGTTGCCAACATGCTCCAACAGGAGCAGCAGGAGTTCATGGCACGGGGCGGCCAGGCGGCCACGCTGGTTCAGCAAGCCATGCAGGCTGGGCAGGAGGCAGTGGCGCTGAAGGGCAAGTTCACCCCGGAGGAGTGGATGAAGGTGCGCCTGGCGCCCATGGCCGCCGCGACAGTGGTCATGGCCGCAGCGCCATCGGGGCCAGTCGGTGCGGCTCAGGAGTTGGCGGCGGGTATGAAGATACTCTCCGCCAGCCGCGGTCAGGCAACGCCCACCTCGCTGTTGAACCTTGCCTTTGATGCGCCCTTCTCGGACAACGAGAAGGATCTCGTGTCGGCGGGGGTTTCTAAGGAGAAGTTGCTGGAGACACTCAAAGAAGGAGCCAGCGTCGTCGCCAGCAAAGATCCCAGTGAGGCGGCAGCCTACCGGCAACTCGTGGTGACAGTCGCTACCACGGTGGCCGAAGCGACCAAAGAAGGTGGTTTCCTCGGCTTTGGCGGGACGCGGGTGAGCGACGCCGAAAAGGCAGCTCTGGCCGAGGTTACAGCGGCGGTTGGTGCGTAGAGGGTGTTGAAGGCTGTCGAGACGTGATGGACTATATGGACAATTGCTGCTAGGACATCACTCCACGCAGATCAAGTTCGTCGGCATAGTGACACGCCGCCCAATGACCCGGCATGACTTCCCGCAGCTGCGGCTCTTCTGCCTGACAGTGCGGCTGGGCATACCGGCAGCGTGGGTGAAAATGACAGCCGGCGGGTGGATTGGCAGGGCTAGGCACTTCACCCTGTAATAGAATCCGCGCCTTCTTTCGGCCCGGATCCGGTTTCGGCACGCTCGATAAAAGGGCCTCGGTATAGGGATGTTTGGGTGTCAGATATACCGCTTCAGTTACACCCATCTCTACGATGCGCCCGACATACATCACTGCCACGCGGTCGCTGATATGCTCGACGACACTCAGGTCATGGGCGATAAAGAGGTAGGAGAGCTGGTATTCCTCCTGCAAGTCTTGGAGCAAGTTTAGGGTCTGCGCCTGGATTGAAACATCCAACGCCGACACCGGTTCATCTGCGACAATCAGTTGGGGGTGGAGGGCCAGCGCGCGCGCGATAACAACGCGTTGCCGTTGCCCTCCACTCAGCGCGTGCGGGAAACGGCGTAGATACATGGGC
>CAZYQJ010000632.1:0-3612 GCA_964649925.1 uncultured Litorilinea sp. | reverse complement strand
ATCGCCGGGACCGACCCCAAAGCCATCCAGCAACTCCCCGACCTGACCGGGCTGAAAAATGAGGTCGTCGTCCATAAATCGCACCGTAACGGCTATGACCATGCCGTGCGTCAGGTCGGCGTCACCCTGGTGGAGATCGGTACATCCCTGCACACCGCGCGCTGGGAGATGGAAGCCGCCATCAACGAGCGGACCGCGCTGGCCTTCTGGACGCAAGGCGCGATGACCGGCAAAGGCGACCTGCCGTTGGAGACCTTTATCGAGGTCGCCCATGCCCACGGGGTGCCCGTCCTTGTCGACGCCGCCGCACAACTGCCGCCGGTGGAAAGCCTGTGGCGTTTTACCCAGATGGGCGCAGACCTGGTGGTCTTCTCCGGCGGCAAAGACCTGCACGGCCCGCAGTCGTCCGGCCTCATCGTAGGGCGCAAAGAGTTGATCGCGGCGTGCGCGGCCAACGGCAGCCCCAACCACAGCATTGGCCGCCCCATGAAGGTCGGCAAGGAAGAGATGGTCGGGCTGCTGGCCGCCGTGAAATGGTATTTAGGGCTGGACCACGAAGCCCGCGCCGCCCGCCATGAGCAGATGGTGGCGGACTGGTGCGCCGCCCTCAACCAGTTTCCCGGCGTCAGCGCCGAACGCACCTTTCCCAACGGCGCAGGCCAGGCCGTGCCGCGTGCGCGCGTCACCCTGGACGTGGCGCAGGTGGGGCTGGCTGCCGACGACCTGGCCAAACGCCTGCTCGATGGCGACCCCTCGATTGCCGTCGTGCCCGACGGCCCCACCAGCTTTTACCTCAACCCCTACACACTTCATGACGGGGAAGATCAGATCGTGCTGGAGGCAGTCTGCGCGCTGCTCATATCTACCCGCCAGCCTGTCTAATCAATCCCCACTATCTTTCATCCATTGCACTGGACGAGGAGTATAGACTGTCTATGAGTGCCCGTAACCCTGCCGACTATGGCACAAGCGTAGTGAAGCCCCCCGACTTTGACGCCTTTTGGGATGATGTGCTGGCCGAAGCCGCCAAAATCCCGCTCAACGCCAGCATCACCCCTGTGCCGCTGCGATCGACGCCGGAGGTCGAGGTCTTTGAAGTCCACTATGACAGCCTGGACCATGTCCGCATCGCCGGTTGGTACTGCCTGCCGCGCCAGCGGTCCGGCCCGCTGCCCGCTATGGTCTTCTATCCCGGCTATATCAGCGAACCGGCACTGCCCAAGGCCTATGCGATGCGCGGCTATGCGACCTTTGGCGCGGCCCCACGCGGCAAACTCCGCAGCAACGCCCAGTTCAATCCCGGCTACCCCGGCCTGTTGACCCACAATATCCTCGACCGCAATACCTACAGCTATCGTGGTTTTTATGTCGATGCCTGGCGCGTGATCGACTTCCTGCTTGACCAGCCCGAAGTCGACAGCAGCCGCATTGGGATTCAGGGCGGCAGCCAGGGCGGCGCGCTGACGCTGCTCACCGCATCCATGCGCCAGGAAGTGGCCGCGGCGTCGGCCCAAGCGCCCTACCTCACCGGCATGATGGATGCCATCCAACTCACCCACTCGAACCCCTACGAGGAGATCAACGACTATCTGCGGCTGCACCCGGAACATCGCGACCAGGTGGCGGAGACGCTGGCCTACTTTGACTGTATCAACTTTGTCGACCGCATCCGCTGCCCCATTATCGTCAACATCGGGCTGAACGACGACGTCTGCCCGCCTGAAACCGGTTACGCGGCTTTTGAGCGCATTGGGTCGAGCGATAAAAAGCTCTACCCCTATCCAGGTCACGGCCATGACTCGAATTCTTACGAGCACGGCACGATCATCAACCGCTTTTTCGATGAGCGACTCCAGCCCGCGCCCGCCCTATCCCCTGCCGATGTCAAACCCGTCTCACATGATTGAGAGCGAACCCATGACTGTTACACCGTTGCCCGCGCCGGATGACTTTGAGAGCTATTGGTCCGGCGTGATGAATGAACTGGCCGCGCTGCCCGCCGCGCCGGAATTGACGCTCAACCACCTGCGATCCAACGAACACTGTGACGTCTACGAACTGCGGCTGACCAGCATCGGCCCCTATCGCATCTTTGCCTTTTACTCCATCCCCAAGGGCGATGGCCCCTTTGCGGTCAACTGCCACATCGGCAACTACGGCAGCGTGGTCCACATTGCCCCCTATGAGGAACGCCAGCAGTATGTAACCGTGGCGCTGCGCCATCGCGGCCAGCGGTTGGCCGACCAACCCTTTGCCGCCGCCTATCCCGGCCTGTTGACCACGGGGATCGACAGCCCTCAAAGCTACATCTACCGCGAGATCGTGGCCGACTGCTGCCGTGTGATCGACTTTCTGCTCACGCGGCCCGAAGTGGACCCGTCGCGCATCTCGGTAGTGGGCAATGACCTGGCCCTGATCACCGCGGCGCTGCGCCCCCAGGTGGATTCACTGCACGTCTCGCCCGCGCTCTTTTATGCGGCGGAGCAGTTAGCCCCACGCACCAACGCCTATCCGCTGGAGGAGTTCAACGACTATGCGCGCGCCTATCCAGAAAAAGCGGCGGGGATGTGGCGCACGCTGCGCTATTTCGACCCCATCCACTTTGCGCCCAAAGTCCAGGCGGAGACGATGCTGGTGTCGGGCAGCGAGAACGACCTCTTTTCGCCAGAAGTGATCGCGCCGCTGGCCGCGGCCTTTGTGCGCCCGCCGCAGCAGGTGATCACCGCCCACTCCAGCTATAAGGACGGGGTTCAGCGCGCCCGCTGGCAGGCCGAACGCTATGGACTAGGAGAACCAATGCTGCCGCCGCACTGGCAGTAGCTTGCGAAGGATGCTCCCAGGAGGGAATGATGGTGACCGCGCTGCTGAGCTACATTCCGCCCGACAGGACGGGCAAACTGACCGCCGAAGAACTGGACGAGTTCTTGCTGCATGCATGGAACGCAAGGCTGGCAACCGTGACGCCGCAACACCGGCCCTATGTCGTGCCGGTCTGGTATACGTATGACCCGGCCCAGACCTGCTTCTATGTGGTGGCGCGCGAGCGGTCGGCGTATGTGGCGCATCTGCGCGCCAACCCTGCCGTCGCGTTGCACATCGCCGACGATATTCACCTGCAGCACACGCGCGCGCTGGTAGAAGGCATGGCCGAGGTGACACTGGGGCCAGCCGTCCCGGCGCAGACGCCGCAGTTGCGGGGGATAATCGATGACATGGCGCGGCGCTACATGGGACCGGACGGCCCGCAGTATGCCGCCAAGACGATGGACCGGCCGCGCGTGCTGATCACCATCACGCCCGAACGCATCCAATCGTGGACGGGCGGCGAATGGGCCGGTCGCTACCACACCCTCCAACCTTAATCTGCCCCTGATGGCGGCGGGCCGGTCGAAAGTGACCGGCCCGCCGCTTTCTGTCTGCATTGCGCGACGTTTTATGGTATAGTACGTATAGATGAGTAGGTTGCCCCTCGCATCCTGGTTGGCTACAGTTAGGACTCGTGACAGCCAGGGTGTGGTCGGATGGAAGAACCCGATCCACTTGCTAAACCTAGCGTAGGATCCAGCGACAGGGCCGGATGTCGCGGCCCCGGGGCGCTAGTGGTATAACCCT
>CAZYQJ010000631.1:0-3621 GCA_964649925.1 uncultured Litorilinea sp. | reverse complement strand
AGGCGGTTGGAAACAATAACGGTTTTACTCATGAGGTGCTCCTTCCAGCGGGGGACTGGCAATTGAGATGAATCGTCATCTCCGGTAGTCTTGTCATCGTGGCGTCGCCCAATCCTACCATACTTTTGCCTCCTTTTCTGATTTGTGCCTGCCGTGGGCCAGGGTGTCTCTACGGTTGGCAGGTTGATCTGGCCTGGCAGCGGCTGGTTTGGCGCATACAGCAAGGGTCTCAAAGGAATTAGATCGACCGCATCATACAGGCGGCCGTACCGGCATAGTCGGTCTATATGCGCGACTTGCGTTATTTAGCTTACAATGTTACATTTTTCACAAGCGGCGTGTGTTCCATTTTTCACAAGCAGTCGTGGCGGCTTTGCCACCAGCCTATATCCTGCGTTGAGAATGGCGTCCTCAAGCGCCTAGGAAGAGAGGGTAATGGCAATAACGCAGAAGGTATACATACGAGTGTTTGAGTCGGGCGGAAACCCGATTCTGTCGAAACGGAAGTATCAATCACAATCCTGAATGAGAATAACAATGACTTCAAGTGAGAAAAACCAGAGGAAGTTGACCCGTAGGGATTTTGTCAAGGTAGCAGCGACCGGTGCGGTCGCAGTGGCTGGCTCAAGCGCGTTAGCAGGTTGCGCGCCCGTGGCGGTTCCAGCGCAAGATGCAGTCTCTGAACTGCCAGCGACGTGGGACTATGAGGCTGACGTCGTCATCGTCGGCGGCGGAATCTGTGGGCTGGTGTCCGCAATCCGGGCAAGAGACCTGGGCGCATCTGTGATCGTCGTGGAAGCCAATTTTGCCTGCGGCGGCCACGCCCTGACCAGCGGTGGGCATGTCCATCTTGGCGCTGGAACCAGCTTGCAACAGCGCATGGGCGTTGAGGACTCGCCGACCCAGTACTACCTGGATCATACGCATCCTCACGTCCCTGCAGCCCGATACAACATCCGGGAAGTGGTACGTGCCGCGGCTGAGGCACACGCAGCGGCGTTTGACTTCCTGCTGGAAAATGGGTGGGTCCACCTGGACGATTCTACTCTGCGCGGCGGCACCGGAAGCTACCTGGAGGGCGGCGATGGCGCGGATACTGTACCCAGAACCATCACCACTGATCCGACTGGCTGGACGGAACCTGCTCTGAGCAGTACGGCTGGCATCGGGCTGACCAGACCTCTGGAGGTCAGTGCCCGAAATAAGGGTGTCCAGTTCATTATGAACCACCATATGGACAAACTTTTCCGGGATCAGGATGGAACGGGTCGCGTGGTTGGTTTGGAAGCCAGCTATACCCCCAGGATTCCGCCGGGAAGCGATACGCCCTTGGTCGACGTCTATACCGACGGCAACATCGACACGACTGAGACAGTGACCGTCAAGGCCAATAAGGCCATCATCATCGCCACGGGCGGAAGCTCGAGCAACTGGAAGTTCCACCAAATCTTTGACCCGAGATATGGGCCGGAGCATGCGCTTGGTGTGGGCGGCGACCCCTTCAGCTTCCAGGATGCCAGCGGCGAACTCGCCTGCTTGGCGATCGGCGCATCACTCGGCGCGACGGCGAACCAGACGCAGGAGGCTGGGTCGGGCCTGTCGAAAGCTCGGGCCATCGGCTGCCAATATGGCTATCGCCCCAATACCTTTAGGCCTGACAGCCCCATCTGGCCCTTTGTCCGGGCTTACGGTCTGGATTCGACGGCCAGTGGTGCAGAGGCCGGTCTCATCTACGTCAACATGCAGGGGAAGCGATTCTTCCAGGAAGATACGCGAAGCTATGACTGGCTGGCCGCCGCCATGGGCAGCGCGATCCTGGATGAAGATACACCCAATGCTCGAAGAGTGGGCGGGCCGATCTGGGCCATCTTTGATGCCGACCAGGTAGAGCGCATGGGCTGGAATGTTTCCGGGCCTCCGGATGTCGATATCGAGAACGGCTTCTTCTTCAGTGGGAATACCCTGGCGGAGTTGGCGGAGAATATCGTAAACAAGTTTTACGAGGATTACCCGATGCCTGCCGCTAACCTGGAAGAGACGGTTGCCAGATACAATTCTTTCGTGGACTCAGGGGTAGACGAGGACTTTGGCAGGGAGAATCCCCAGTACAAGATCCAGACGCCGCCCTTCTATGCAGCCTGGGCAACGCCTGCTGCCCATGATACACTATCTGGTGTCTGGATCAATGGTAAGTTCCAGGTGCTAGACATTCTTGGCGAAGTCATCCCGGGTCTCTATGCGGTGGGCGAATCCGCCACGGGACAGGGTATGCATGGCCATGGTAAGAACATCAGCTCGGCTTACGCCGCGGCCACAGTGATTGTGGAAGAAGAAGTCGCAGCGTAGGAACGATCGTCAACTGGTCAGATAACAGAGGTATGTGAAATACCCGGGGGGATCGAGACTACTCGCCCCCCGGGGTGTTTGACCCGTTGTGGTTTGGACAGCGGGAGGATCATTTTGAAGGAGTAACGGGTGGTGGCACAAGTTCAGACACACGAGACGAGTATAGCTCTCGTTCAGGCCGATCTTGGCAAATGCTATGCTGGCATGGATATGGTGCTGCAGGTCCAGGTTTCGTGTGCCCCGGCCTGTGATCTGCTTGGCAAAACAGTGCGAATCGTGGATCAGGACGGCGCCGTGGTACAGGAAGCTGCACTGGCAGCCTCTGATGAGACGGCATACTATACCGATGAACTCGTTGTACAGTCGCCTACCGAGCCGGGGGAATACATTTGGACGGCTGTGTTTCCTGAGCAAGCGCATGACGAAGGCTTATATCGGGAAAGCTCGATGCCATTTTCTTTTATCGTCGTGCCCCATGCGACGAGTATGGCCGTTTGGGATGTGACTTCTCCGGTGATCGTTGGCGCTGATTTTACGGTCAAGGTTGGCGTCAAGTGCGCTACTGGCTGCAGTTTAGCTAATGAGAATATTGAAATCTACGACCATGAGGGGGCAAGCGTAGCGACGGGAACCCTCGGCGACGTTCCCTATTCGAACACGGATGACCTGTATTGGGCGGAGGTGGCACTCACTGCGCCCGCTGCGAAGGGAACCTACACATGGGAGGTCAAACTGCCCAGGCCGGGCTTGGAACTCCCGCACGAGGGAACTTCGTTCAAATTTGGATTTAGTGCAGCCAGAGAACCCAAGCATGCCGTGACTATTGAGGTCGTCAATCAAGAGACAAAAGCGCCGGTCGCCAATGCCCATGTGATGCTGCGCCCCTACAGCGGCCACACTGATGGCAAAGGGGTGGTCAAGCTGAAGGCAGCCGAGGGCGAGTACATCCTCTATGTCGCAAAGGATGAGTATGAAACCTATCGGGCGACTGTCGAGGTGGCGGGCGATACTACCATCCAGGCAGAGTTGCTCCCCGCACTCTTTGTAGAAGACTATCGCGGGAATCTGTCGAAGGTGGAGAGAAGAAGGGCGCGGTCAGGAAGATAAAAGTCTGTCTTGCTCCGGCGCGTCTGCACTGCGCTTCTGCAATGTCGGCTCCTGCCCCATCCCCTATGAACAGGGATGGGGCTTTTGTTTTGACGATAGATTCATCCAACCCATTCACCCAGCGCGCCCATGCGCGATCTGCTGTTGCACCTGTCGCATAGCATCCCT
>CAZYQJ010000630.1:0-3621 GCA_964649925.1 uncultured Litorilinea sp. | reverse complement strand
GAGGGGCGCGGCCTGCTGATCACCGGCACGCGCCAATGGACCGACTATGCGGTGCAGGCGACGGTACGCCCCCACATGGTCAAGGCGGGCGGCATCGCAGCCCGCGTGCAGGGGATGCGCCGCTTCTATGCGCTGCTGCTCTGTGATGACCAGACGGTACGGCTGGTCAAAGCCCTGGACGGCGATACGGTGCTGGCCGAAGCGCCGCTGGCGTGGCGTTTTGGCGGCGACTATGACCTGCGCCTGGAAGTCCAGGGCAGCGCCATCGTGGGCTTTGTCAACGGGCAGGAGGTGGTGCGCGCCGTCGACGAAGACCGCCCGCTGACCGGCGGCGGCATTGCCCTGGTCGTAGAGGAAGGGCGCATGGCGACCGAAGCGGTGAGCGTGGGGCCGGTGTAGCGGTGGGTATGCTATACTGCCCCCTATGTGGCCCTTTCCATCGCGCTGGATTCGCCCGCTGGGGCTATTCGTGATCATCGCTGCCGCGGCCGCGCTGCGGCTGTGGCGCATCGACCAGATTCCCCCTGGTTTTCACTTTGATGAATCGTTTGAAGGGTTGGAAGCCTGGCGCATCCTCACCGAGCCAGGCTACCGGCCCATTTTTCTGACGGGCAACTTTGGCGTGCCGCCGCTCAACGCCTACGCCAACGCCCTGACCTTTGCCGTGGCCGGATGGTTGGGCGGAGAGGCCGGGCCAACCGCCATGCGTGTGACCGCGGCGGCCTTTGGCGTGCTGGGCGTGGGCGCGGTCTTTGCGCTGGGCCGCGAACTGCACCGCTATGAACCCAGGTACATCTCGGCGGCACTGCCCTGGTTGGCCGCGGCCACGCTGGCCGGGATGCGCTGGCATCTGCATTTCAGCCGCATGGGCATCGAGCCGGTGATCGTGCCGCTGGTCTGGGCGCTGGCAAGCTGGCTGCTGCTAGCGGGCTGGCGCACCCAGGCCTGGGGAGCCTTTGTAGGGTGCGGCCTGGTTCTGGCGTTGGGGATGTACGCCTATCAAGGCGCATGGGTGATCCCGTTTGTGGTAGCGGCATCGGCGCTGCACCTGATCTGGCAGGATCGCGCTGCCCTCCGATCCAAACTGCCGCGCTTGGGCGTGGCCGCGGGGGTGGCGATGCTGGGCGTGACGCCGCTGATCTGGTTCTTTACCCAACGCCCCGACCTGCTGCTGCTGCGCCCGGCGCAACTGGCAATCGTGGGCCAAACCGCCAGCTCGGCGGATGCAACGGTCGGCGGGGCAATCTGGGCTACACTCAAGATGTTCGGCCCCTTCGGCCAGCCCGGCGACATGGACCCGCGGCGCAACCTGCCCGGCGCGCCTGCGCTCAACTTGTGGCAGGCGATCCCATTTTACATCGGGCTGATCCTGGCGGTGATGCGGCTGGCGCGTCCGGCCCTGGCGCTGCCGGTGATCGGGCTGGTGGGGATGCTGCTGCCAGGGATGATCAGCGAATATGCACCCCACTTTCACCGCGTCATGGGCGCGGCGGCACCCGTAGCGCTGCTGGCAGGGCTGGGGCTGGACGCGATCTGGCGTGCGGCGGCGCAGCGCAACCTGGCTTGGTTTGGACAGGCCGCGGCCATCCTGCTGGTCGCGCTGGGCACGGGCGTGGCAGCGCGCAACTACTTTGTGCGCTGGGCCAGCTTGCCTGACCTGTTCTATGCCTTTGACATGGGTCTGTGGGAGGTGGGCCGGTGGATCGCTGCACAGCCGGAGGATCAGCCGATCTACATCACCCCACGCGGGGCCGAACACGCGACGCTGGCCTTTGCCTGGCGCAAACGGGCTGCGCCGCCGGTGAGTTTCGACGGGCGTCATGCCTTCCCCCTGACGGCAGCCGCCAACCCCGTCGCGGAGCCGTACGTCGTGATAGAGCATGAGGACTTTCGCACCCGGCTGCTGCTGCCCGAAGTGCTGCCGGAGGCGACCGTCACGCAGGTCTTTGTTGACCCTTCCGGCCGGCCCTATGCTCAGGTCTACACGCGACCTGCGGCCTCCACCCCGGCGCGCCCGCCACAAGCGGCGGTAGACGCGGCGTTGGGCGACGGTATCACGCTCGCTGGCTATGACCTGGTTCCCTCATCTCCCCAGGCGGGTGACATCCTGTACCTGCAACTGCATTGGCTGGTAAGCGCACCCCCGGCGCACGATTGGACAGTCTTTACCCATGTGGTGGACAGTGTGGGCAACCGCGTGGCCGGGCATGACAGCCCGCCCGGCAATGGGTCGCTGCCCTCCACGCGTTGGCAGCCTGGCTGGCGCGTGCTGGACGAGTATCAGATTACGCTGCCTGCCGATCTGCCGCCCGGTGAGTATGTCGTGCGCGCCGGTCTTTATCTGGCCGATGGCACACGCCTGCCTGCGTCGGAGCCTGGCATTGTGTTGGGAGGTGTCACGGTCACGGCGCGAGAATAGGAGCCGATTATGCTCCCTGCCAGCCTCGCCGATGCCTCATTGCTGCCTACGCTCTATCACACGCCGCCCAGTTCCGGGTGGAATATGGGGATGCGCCTTGTGACCCAATCGATGCTCGCCGGGCTGGCGCTGCCCGGTGGGCCGGTCTTGGAGGTCGGCTGCGGCGGCGGGCAAATCCTGGCCGACCTGCGGGCGCAATGGCCGCAGCGCGCCGTCCTGGGCGCGGACCTGCACCCGCTGGCGCTAAGCTATGCACACCGCCGCGTGCAGCGCGCCCTCCTCGTCCAGGCCGCGCTGCAATCGCTGCCCTATGCCGCCGATACCTTTGCGCTGGTGCTGGCGTTGGACCTCTTTGACCAGGTCGGGGTGGCGTTGGATGCGGCGCTGGCCGAAAGCCATCGTGTGCTGCAGCCAGGCGGTTTGCTGATGGTGCGTGTCAGCGCGCACCCGTGGCTGTTTGGCGAGCATGACCGCGCCTTCCACACAGGCCGCCGCTACACGCTGCGCGAACTGGTGGCCGCCATGAGGGTGCAGGGCTTTGTGGTGCGCCGGATCACCTATGCCAATTTTGTGCTGGGCGCGCCGGTGGCTGTGATGCGGCTGCTGCAGCGCTGGGGTCTCTTGTCCTGGGATCCAGGGATCTATGAAGATGAATTCGCCAACGCCCTGATCGCTGGTGCGCTGACACTGGAAGCCCGCCTGCTCCAACGCATGAACCTGCCGGTAGGGCTGAGCCTTTGGGCGATAGGGGAGAAGAGTAGATAGGGAGTAGGGAGGTAGGGGCAGAGCGGGCGAACATTCTGGTCCCTACTCCCTGCTGACAACCGGAGAATTTCATGACGGGGAAGCTGGTCTGTACGGTGCTGCCGACCTATAACGAACGCGAGAATATTGGCCCGCTGATCGAGGGCATATTAGCGCACGCCATCACGCCGCACCTGGTGTTGGTGGTGGATGACGACTCCCCCGACGGCACCTGGCAGGTGGTGGAAAGCCTCATGGCGCGCCTCAATACGCCGCATGCCACGCGCCTGGCGTTGATACGCCGCACCGATGAAAAAGGGCTGACCTCGGCCATCCAGCGCGGTATCGATACCGCCGTTTACACCTTTGGCGCGGACATCGTGACCTGGATGGACTGTGACCTCTCGATGCCCCCGGCGGATGTGCCGCGGCTGGTGCAGGCCATCTGCAACGGCGCG
>CAZYQJ010000629.1:0-3622 GCA_964649925.1 uncultured Litorilinea sp. | reverse complement strand
GAGCGGGTCAAGGCTTTGGACAAAGGCGATACCGCCTGGGTGGCGGATGCACGCGGCCACGCGGTCAAGGTCATCTCGGCCCTGCTGGAATTTCTGCCCCCCACGCATGAGTACCGCGTGCTCTTTATGCACCGCCAGATCGAAGAAGTGCTGCGGTCACAGCGCAAGATGTTGGAGCGTCGCGGCGAGAACGCCAACGCGGTCAGCGACGCCGAGATGGCGGCCCTCTTTGCCAAGCATGTGGAAAAGGTGCAGGCGTGGATGCGCCAACAGGCCAACTTCAGCGTGCTGGATGTCGACTATAATGCACTCCTGGCCGACCCGCTGCCCCACATCCGCACCATCAACCAGTTCCTGGGCAACGGTCTGGACGAGCAACGCATGGCCGAGGTGATCAACCCCGACCTCTATCGCAACCGCGCCTGAGGCCCACGATGCGCTATATCCGTCTGTACGCCGATGCGGAGGGTGAATCACACTTCGAAGATCTAGAGGTCCATTTTGAGACGGTGGACTACGCGCCGCCCGCGCCGCCGCTTCAACTCTCCGCCTTTCAACCGGCCAGCAACCTCTTCTGGATGCGCGTCCCCGCAGGCTGGGAGGGAGACTGGCATCCTTCCCCCCAACGGCAAGTCTTTGTCGTCGTTTCGGGTGGGTTTGAAATGGAAGCCAGCGATGGCGAGGTACGGCGTTTCTTCCCCGGCGATGTCAACCTGGGCGAAGATACGCACGGCAAGGGCCACCGATCCAGATCGCTGGGCGATACGGACTGCGTACTGGCGCTGATCCATCTCGCATGAGCCATCTCCCGCTCAATGCCCCGGAGACAGAGTTCACCGAGCAGCAGTTGCGCCTCTATACCGGTGAGCGCGGCTACCCCATGTATGTCGCCTATGCAGGCGTTGTCTACGATGTGACACGCTGCCCCAAATGGCGCTTGGGACTGCATGAACGGCTGCACTGGCCGGGGCAAGACCTGACTGCCGAACTGGCGGACGCGCCGCACACAGCCAGCGTCTTTGACCATCCCTGTGTCAAACGCGTCGGGCGCCTAGCCCACCGTTAAGTAGACCAGACGCCCCGCGGGCAGCATCTGCACGCTCTGTCAATCGGCTTTTCGATTACTCCGCTGTCACGGTCAGCGTCAGCACCATTCCCTGTTGTTCATGATCGCCGACCGGGCAGTAGACGGTATACTCTCCGGGCGCGAGATCGACCTGCAAGACACCGGCCTCACCCGGCTGCAGGTCTTCCTCAAACCCCATCTCGATCCCTTGCCCCTCGATCTCGAAATTGTGTGTCTCCTGGTCGTTGACATTGGTCACCACAAACTCAGTCGGGCCAGCGGGCAGCGTCTCCGGCATGAGAATGGCGTAGGAATCCAACTCCACTTCGACCCGGTTCACATCCTCCGTTCCGGCCATGCCCTCAGACCCTGTGGCCCCTTCGGTCCCGGTGATCCCATCTGCCGGGGTGATCTCGCCGGTCGGGGTGATTTCAAACGTGGGCGTGATCTCAAGGGTCGTAGTGACTTGATCCGTGGGTGCAAACTCAGCCGTGGGCGTCAACTCCTCGGTGACGCCAAGATCGGAGGTTGGCGCAGCCCCCGCGCCGGGGGTGGCGGAGATGGGCTGGCAGCCCACCAACACGACCAGCATGATCGACAGACAAAAAGCCAGCATCAACCCGCGTTGCATATCCCCATTCCTTTCTGGTAGCGTCCTGTAAAACACCTGGCGCTACAATGATTGGGGTCGCCGCTGCGGGTCAATGTACCGGCGTATAATGCGCTGGTATAACCGCCGGTACACCGGCGGCAGAAGCGCCTCACCCCCGACTTCTTACCTTACTCACAATTGCTTAGCCCGCGGTCAGTGTGCTAAGATAGCTGAGTCGCGGTCTGTCTACTAGCCCTGGATACCGTCCAGTGCCTTAGCGCAAGTGGGAGGTAATTCAATGAAAAAGTTCTTTGGAGTCGTCTTTCGGGCACTATTTTTGGCTGCCCTGATTGCGGCTGCAGTCTATGCCATCAAAAAGCTGACAGCGCCACCCCAGCCCATGCGATCCTCCGGCGGAGGTGTGTTGCCCAATGAGCCGGTTCAGTCGCTGGACGAGGCCCCGCTCGGCGGGCAGGTCAGCGAGGAGTTGCTGAAGATCCTGGTCTGCCCAGAGGACAAGGGGCCGCTGGAATTGGTGGACGATGGCAAATTCCTGCTCAACCCGCGCAATGGGTATAAGTACCCCATCCGCAACGGCATCCCCGTGATGTTGATTGAGGAAGGCAAGAAGTATCAGGACAAGTCCCTGGTGCGTGGCAACGGCACGGGCCAGGAAGCCAGCAGCGAAAAGACCGCTTAACGGGACGGAAGTTCCTCATCTGTTGGAAATTGACGCGGGGACCGCGGCCAATCGGCTGGGGTCCCCGTTTGTCTCTTAGCATCCAGCCAGGCGGCGATGCGGTCGCGCAGGATCCTGGCGCGGCCTGGCGCGGTGCCGCTTGTGCTCACCGCCACCACCACCTCCCCCTGGCGCGCCACCGCAGGCAGGTGAAAGGTGCCCTCCTCCGGCGCATCCGCCACGTTACAGAGGATACCCCGCTGCGCGGCCTCGTCCGCTACCATCGCATTGACGCCGCGCTGATTGGTCGCGGCAAAGGCCAGCCGTGCC
Organism: uncultured Litorilinea sp.; assembly: GCA_964649925.1. Classification (GTDB taxonomy): domain Bacteria; phylum Chloroflexota; class Anaerolineae; order Caldilineales; family Caldilineaceae; genus QEUY01. The sequence continues at coordinate 955 of CAZYQJ010000629.1, read as the reverse complement.
CCGGCCAGGTCGCCAGGCTGGTAGGGACGGGCGCGCCAGGTGAGTGCATGCGCATCCGCTAATCGCGCCAACTCAGGAGACAACTCCGGGCTAACGACGGTGACCGCGGCCTGCACCGCCAGCAGCCCGGCCACCTTGCGCGCCGCCACCCGCCCGCCGCCAACCATCACCACCGGCGCACCCGCCATGTGGGTCAGGAAGATCGGGTAGACTGGCTGCGGCGCACGGCTGTTCATGCTGCTTCCTCGATGGCGCGCGCCAGGGGGTGCGCCTGCAGCGGGACAAAGCCCGCCGCGTCACCGTCGGCGCAGAACCAGGCCAGTTGGTCATGCAGCGCGGCGACTTCACCCACCACGACCACGGCAGGCGCGGGGAGCGCAGCCCGCGCCACGACTGCGGGCAGATCGACCAGTGGGGCTGTAACCACCTGCTGGCGGTCGGTTGTCCCCCAACTGATCGCCGCCGCGGGCGTTTCTGCACCGCGGCCTGCAGCCAGCAGCCGGTCTACAATCCCTTCCAGGCGTTCCAACCCCATCAAGATCACCAGCGTTGGGATGCGCGCCAGGGCATCCCAATCGGCGCTGTCGGCTGCGCCCGCCTGGGCATGGCCGGTCACCACGGCGAAGGCGTTGGAGACGCCGCGCTGGGTCACCGGGATCCCGGCAAAGGCCGGGGCACTGATCGCGGAAGACACGCCCGGCACAATTTCAAAGGGTAGACCGGCTGCGGCCAGCGCCTCGGCTTCCTCACCACCGCGCCCAAAGACAAACGGGTCGCCGCCCTTCAGCCGCACCACCTGCCTGCCCAGCCGCACGCGCGCGATCAACAGGTCGTTGATCTCCTCCTGGCGGAGCGTATGCCGCCCGGACGCCTTGCCCACAAAGATACGCTATGCGCCGGGCCGGGTTTCATCCAGCAGTTCCTGGGCGATCAGCCGGTCATAGATGACCTCGTC
>CAZYQJ010000628.1:0-3625 GCA_964649925.1 uncultured Litorilinea sp. | reverse complement strand
TGAAACGACGTGCTTGAGTTCGCCGATATTTGCCAATGCCTCGCTCAAGACGCGCACTTCACTATGCCAGTACAACGCGGACATCATCTCCTCCTTAGAACAGAAGCAACCTAGATTGATTCGTTCGGACGTACACCCCGCAGTGAGTGCGGCCTGGCTCCGAGTTCCTGGAGTCATAAACGATATGCCAGCATCTTTTGCGGCGTTCGTCCGAGCCAACGAAATGACTGAGTTACCCTGAGTCGCGTTTTTGGGAATTCAGTCGGCGCGGCGTACACTGGGTGGGTTGGCGAGGCGGCGTTGGTATCGCGCGATACCAACGCCCTTTTTTTGTCAGCCATACACAACTGTGTGGCAGGCCGATCACCTGGTATGCTGTAGCATGAACTGCGCGGCCTGTTCTGGGGAAAGCGCAGTGGGATTCGGATGAAAAACGTTGAGAAAGATCGAGGATTTAGCATGTTAGCGCAATCGTCCGGCGGCGCGCTGCCGTCGGCTGGGGCACGACACGCGCCGTTTCGACTGCTGGCGCGGCTGCCCTACTGGCTGTTGTTCGCCCTGTTGATCGCGTTTGCCCTGCTTTGGAATATTTCCACCGACGACACCTATACGCTGATCTTCAATGCCGTGGCCGCCGGGGTGGGTATGACGCTGCTGGTGACCATGGTTGCCTATGCGGGCGCGCTGCTCGTGGGGCTGGTGGTTGAACTGCTGCGCTGGACCGGCAGCCGTCTTTTGGTGGAGATCGCCACCTTTTATGTCGAGATCATACGCGGCGTGCCGATGTTGGTGCTGCTTTATTATATCGCTTTTGTAGGCGCGCCTGGCCTGGTGGATCTGATCAACTGGGCAGGCGTGGGGCTGATTGCCCTGGGGCTGGACGGCAGCATAGCACAAGGTCTGGCCGAGTTTAGCATCCGCAACCTGAGCTTTGCCACGCGCGCCGTCCTGGCGCTGATCATCGGCTACAGTGCATTTGTCGCCGAAATCTATCGCGGCGGGATCGAAAGCATTGACCGCGGCCAAAGCGAAGCAGGGTTGAGCCTGGGCATGAGCCGCTGGCAGACGCTGCGCCTGGTGGTGCTGCCCCAGGCGGTGCGCCGCGTGCTGCCGCCCCTGGGGAACGATTTTGTCGCCATGCTCAAGGATTCGGCGTTGGTCTCGGTGCTGGGCGTGCAGGATATCACGCGCCTGGGCGATACGTATGCGTCGAGTACCTTTCGCTTTTTTGAAACCTACAATGTGGTGGCGTTTTTGTACCTGATCATGACCGTGGCGTTGTCGCTGCTGGTGCGCACGATGGAGCGGCGTATGCCGCGCGCATAAACGGTTGCGACTACGACAGAGGTTTGGTGCGCCGCCGCAGGTGATCTAGAATAACGGTTACCCCGTCGCCAGGTTACGACGGACCCTCACCATCATCCCAGGTTGAGGAGCCACCAAGGAGAGAGCAGGAAACTATGAGCGAATACAGCAATGGCAGCGACGCGCAGACCGGCACATTTGCGGTGAAGGCCGGGCTGGCGCAGATGTTGAAGGGCGGCGTGATCATGGATGTGGTCACTGCCGAACAGGCACGCATCGCCGAGGAAGCGGGTGCGTGCGCGGTGATGGCGTTGGAGCGCGTGCCCGCCGATATCCGCAAGGATGGCGGCGTCGCACGCATGAGCGACCCCACCAAGATCAAGGAGATCATCGCCGCGGTGACGATCCCGGTCATGGCCAAGGCGCGCATCGGTCACTTTGTCGAGGCGCAGATTTTGGAAGCGCTGGGCGTGGACTACATCGACGAAAGCGAAGTTCTGACGCCCGCCGACGAAGAGCATCACATCAACAAGCACAAGTTCAAAGTGCCGTTTGTCTGCGGCTGCCGCAACTTGGGTGAGGCGCTGCGCCGCATTGCCGAGGGCGCGGCCATGATGCGCACCAAGGGCGAGGCGGGAACCGGCAACGTGGTGGAGGCTGTGCGCCACGCGCGTGCCGTCAACGGCGAGATCCGCCGCCTCCAGACCATGGACGAGGATGAGTTGTTCGCCTACGCCAAAGAGATTCGCGCCCCCTATGATCTGGTCAAACAGACAGCGGAGTTGGGCCGGTTGCCGGTAGTCAACTTTGCGGCGGGCGGCGTAGCCACCCCGGCGGATGCCGCACTGATGATGCAGTTGGGCGTGGATGGGGTGTTTGTCGGGTCGGGCATCTTCAAGAGCGGCAACCCGGCCAAGCGGGCGCGCGCCATTGTCCAGGCCGTCACCCACTACAACGACCCCAAGATTCTGGCCGAGGTGAGCGAAGACCTGGGCGAGCCGATGGTCGGCATCAACCTGGAAACGCTGACCGAGCAGGAACGCATGGCTGGGCGCGGCTGGTAAGATGGCAGCGACGCTGCAACTCCCGCGCATCGGCGTGTTGGCGCTGCAAGGCGCCTTTCATGAACATGCCCAGATGGTGCGGCGGCTGGGCGCGGATGCATTGGAAATCCGCAAGCCGGAACAACTTGAGACGGTTAATGGGCTGATCCTGCCTGGCGGCGAAAGCACGACGATGGGGCTGGTCGCAGAACGCTGGGGGCTGGTGGAACCGCTGCGCGCCTGGGTGCGGGCTGGACGTCCCATCTGGGGCACTTGCGCCGGGATGATCCTGCTGGCAAACCGGGCGACAGGTCAGAAGGAAGGCGGCCAGCCGCTGATCGGCGGGCTGGATGTGACCGTCAACCGCAACTACTTTGGCCGCCAGGTGGACAGCTTTGAGACGGTGCTGGACGTGCCGATCTTTGACCCGCCGCAGTGCCCCGGCGTCTTTATCCGCGCCCCGGCCATCACGGAAATCGGCCCACAGGTCGAGCCGTTGGCCGCGCTGCCCGGGCCAGTCTATGTGGCGGTGCGCCAGGGGCCCATCCTGGCAACCGCCTTTCACCCCGAACTCTCCGACGACACACGCTGGCACTCGCTCTTTTTGGAGATGGTGCAGATGGCGGCAACACCGCACATCAGGCGTGACGCCAGATCGCCGGAGAATGAGTCTTCCGGCTAAACCTCAACGCCCGCTGAGCGCACCCGTCCAGCAAAAATGTCGGGTTGCAAACCCGACCTACCATATTGTGTGATTCTGCACGCAACCTAGTAGTTCAGGCTTGCAGCCTGATATGCCTGCCCCTTGCAGCATCCGCGCACCCCATAACCACCCCTTTTGGATCCACCTTACTTGACACGCCCCCGCGCACGGCTTACGATGGCTGCATCGGGCCGTGCCATCCGGCAGGCCGCACAGCAGCGCAGACACGACAGACAGGACGGGACGCGTGAGCCACCTTCGCTGGATCGGGGTAGCGGTTGCGGTTGCGTTCCTTTTGCTGGCCGCAACACAGGGAACTCTATTAGCCTTCGCAGGCAACCATAAACTGGTTCAGGCCTCGGTGCCGCCAGGGGTGGACGTCAAGCCGCGCCTGCGGCCTCCGCTCCTGACGTTGACCGTCACGCCGTCCCTCCCCTTGACGCCCACGCAAACTCCCGCTGCCGCCGCGCCTGTGAGCGCCACCCTCACACCCACCTATTACGTAGTGCTACCCGGCGACACCCTCTACGAGATCGCCACCAGTCATGGCGTCACTGTGGAAGCGGTGATGGCT
>CAZYQJ010000627.1:0-3626 GCA_964649925.1 uncultured Litorilinea sp. | reverse complement strand
GGCAGGGTGACTCCGATGCTGCTCGGCACGCGGCCGTTGGCTGTCGTCTACTGCAAGATGTGGAGCATTAAATGCAGCAATGCACAGTAAACGCAGTCAATTATCCTGACCCAAAGGAAACCACTTCCTAGACTCAGCCGCACTTACTGCGCTGTCATAAGTAGCAGCAAGAATGGTCCACGGAGCGCTATCAGACTATGCGCACCAAGATTGGTGAGTTTCAAATCCACCGGTACCCGGTTGAGGTAGTCAGCGAACATATGGGCTCGATAACCGATTTGGATAGCAGCATAATCGTTCCATTGGGAAATATGGCGAACCAGTCTAGGCAACTCTCATACTCATGGTCACCGACAGGAAGAGTGCTGCGCCAGCATTCTGATTACCATATAAGCCCATTAGATGCGCATGACGGATCTGATCCGCGCTGAGCGCACGCCTTGCCATTCATGCCACAACTCCGCTGGGGTACCGATAGGTAGATTTCGCTCTACCCTGTGTAGGTGAACTGCAGTGTGAATGGCACCGTTGTTTTGCGTTGATATCTGTGGGCAGGAAGTCGCCAAACGTGCTTTGGAAGTGGCGTGTGCGGGCGGGCATAACATCCTGCTCAAGGGCAGCCCCGGTGCAGGCAAGACGCTGCTGGCACGGGCGCTGCCGTCGATCCTGCCCCGGCTGACCTTTTCAGAAGCGCTGGACGTGACGCGCATCTACTCGGTGGCCGGTGCGCTGCCCGGCGATTTGCCCCTGATCCGCACCCGTCCCTTCCGCAGCCCGCATCACACCATCAGCCATGCGGGGCTGGTGGGCGGCGGCGCCTGGCCGCGACCGGGCGAGATCAGCCTGGCGCATCGCGGGGTGCTCTTTCTGGACGAACTGCCCGAGTTCGGCACACGCAACCTTGAAACGCTGCGCCAACCGCTCGAAGACCGCGTGGTCACCATCAGCCGCGCCCAGGGTTCTTTGACGTTCCCGGCAAGCTTCATTCTTGTTGCGGCTATGAACCCCTGTCCCTGCGGCTACTACGGGGACAGCGAGAAGCCCTGCACCTGCACGACGGCGATGGTCACCAAGTACCAGAAGCGCATCTCCGGCCCGCTCATGGACCGCATCGACATCCATCTCGACGTGCCACGCGTGCCGATCCAAAAGCTGGCCTCACTCGATAGCGGCGAACCTTCCAGTGCCATCCGCCAGCGCGTCGAAGCGGCGCGCCAACGCCAGGCCGCACGCTTTGCCCCGCTGGCCAAGCCCAACCTGCTGGTCAACGGCGACATGGGGCCGGGCGAGGTGCAGGCGTTTTGCCAGCTTGATGAGCAGGGCCGCGCCTTGATGCGTGCCGCTGCGGCGCAGCTGGGGCTATCAGCACGCGGCTATCATCGCGTCCTCAAGATCAGCCGCACGATAGCCGACCTGACAGGTGAGGAATGCATTCAGGTCGCGCACCTGGCTGAGGCGTTGCAGTACAGGCCGCGCGCCTGGCTGGATCACTGAGTTTGCTGCATCAAGCGACACAGCCTACTCCGAGGGAAAGCCGCCAAGAATGATGGCGCGTTTAATGCTTCATCATGGTTCTATCTGCTCTGAGCGGACGCTATCCCACACAGAAATCCGGCCATAGACATCTACAGCATCCAAGATGTGGAGATGCTCGTCCAGCGGTTTGCCATTGGCGCCGACTGTCACAAGGATATATTCTCTGCCGTTGATGCGGGCGAGGCTTGCCAGACACTGACCGGCTTCCTCTGTATATCCGGTTTTGCCGCCCAGGATCTCTCCGCCGGGAACTTCGGCGCTCTTCATGTACATAAACATTGTACTCCAGAACGTAAATCCGATGGGGTGCCGATTGGTTGCCTGAACACTGTAGCGGCTGCTTGTAAATACGGTTCGGAACGTTTCGTTTTGCAGGGCGTATCGAAGCAGGATCGACAAGTCCTCTACTGTGGAGTAGTGACCTTCGTCGTGTAGACCTGTTGCATTGCTAAAATGCGTATGCACCATGCCGAGTTGTTGGGCTTTCTGGTTCATCAAATCTACAAAAGCGGTTTCCGAGCCGGATATTTTGTTCGCCAATGCCAAACTGCTCTCGGCGCCAGATGCCAGCAGAACACCGTACAATAAATCTCTGACCCTGACTGTTTCCCCCGGCTCAAAACCGGCCAGGGCAGCATCCTTCTCATATAGGGCATAGTAAATATCCCGGGGCAGTTCGACCTCCTCATCCAAGTTTGCACTATACTCCACCGCCAAAAGCGCAGTCATCATTTTCGTCAGAGATGCCGGGTAGATACGCTGCTGGCTATGACGTTCGGCAAGTATTCTGCCGGAAGCCAGATCGACCAAAATCGCATGCGGACTGTGTATTCCGCCCAGGAAATCCGGGTCGATTGCTTCATCCAATCCCCCCTGGCTATCGCCAACTGCTATCTGCTCGGCATTCCTATCGAACACAAGGGACTGGAACCGTGTGATGTAATCGTGTCGAAGGACTTGGTTTACTGCCTGGAACAGAAGGACAAACAGAACGATGTCCACCAAAACGGCAAAAAGCAATCTACCCTTTTTGCGGGGTCTTCTGCGGTTCTGCGCCCAACGTGCCACATTTCTACTTTCGTACACAAGAGCCACCTGCCTTCCTGAGAATAAAAAACAGCTCCGGTTCAGTTGATAGCGTACTGAACCGGAGCTGTCGGCGTTTTAATTTTCAATTGTTTAATTCCTAAGAAAACCCTAAGGCAACATTGAGGTTTCCTAAATCACTTTGGCAGTACAACCGTAAAGGTGACAGTGCCTTTCTCACTTTGGGCGGAGATTGTACCGCCGTGCATCATCACGATTTCCTTTGCGATGGACAGACCCAACCCTGAACCTCCCGTAGCGGATGCGCGCGCGTCATCCAGCCGGTAAAACTTATCGAACAGATGGGGCAGCTTTTCAGCGGGGATCGTTTTGCCCTTGTTTTGAAAGGAGACAGAAACCGCATCTGCCTTTTCTGCCGCAGAGATCAGGATTTCTGTATCTGAATCGCTGTACGCCGCTGCATTCTTAAGGATATTGTTGAAAACCCTTGCCAGCATGCCGGGGTCGCCGCAGACCGTCAGGCTCTCATCCGCACGCAGCCGGGTCGTCACCCCACGGGCCGATAGGACGGGATACATCTCATCTGCCACTTGCACAAGCATATAGTAGAGATCGATCTGTTCCCGGCTGATCTGCAGTGAATTGAAACGTGTCACTTCAAAAAAGTCACTGATGAGCGCGTCAAAACGATAGGCCTTGTCCAACGCAATGTGGAGGTATTTTCGCCTCTGTTCTACAGGCATATCGGGGGCCTCATCCAGGAGGTTTAGATAGCCAATGACGGATGTAAGGGGCGTCCTGATGTCGTGAGCCAGGTACATCACCAAATCATTCTTGCGCTGTTCTGCTTCCCGGGCCTGTGTAGCCCGTCTTTCCAGCGTCTGACGGACCGTGTTCAGCTTTTGTTCAATGGCTGACATTTCTGGGACCAGGACGATCTCCGTTCCGCTGTCATCCAGCAGGGCGTCAATCCCCCCGTTGATCATGTCGAAGTACTTTGTAAAACGTTTCAAAAAGTTTCCCAACAGGATCATATACGTCAC
>CAZYQJ010000626.1:0-3629 GCA_964649925.1 uncultured Litorilinea sp. | reverse complement strand
GACGAGATTGGCCACCGCATCTTGTAGCTGCGCGGTCAGCCCGCCATCAGCCACAATCGCATGCCCGTTGATAAAGCTGGAGTCATCCGAGATCAAGAAGCGCACGACCTTGGCAATGTCAATAGGCTGACCGGCGCGGCCTACCGGATAGATCACTTCCACACGACGCATCAGATCAGGGTTGTCAGGCACGCCGTGCGTCATGATCCAGCCTGGGCAGATGGCGTTGACGCGGATGCCATCATGGCCGTAGTCTATTGCCATGGCGCGTGTGAGGTTGATCACCCCGGCCTTGGCCGCGGCATAGACGCCGTAACGGTGCGCCGCCGCGTAGCCGTGGATCGAGGCGAGGTTGACCATCGCGCCGCCGCCTTGCTGTCTCATCACGGGAAAGGCGTATTTACCGAAAAGATAAATCGCCTTGAGCATGATGTCCATTGAACGATCCCAGTCGGCTTCGCTCACTTCCTCCACCGTGCCGCGCGCCGACCAGTAGGCGTTGTTGACGACAAAGTCGAGGCGGCCCCAGTGGTTGACCGTTTCTTCGACCGCCCGTTGGATGGCGGCATGGTCGCCCACGTCGGTGTGGATAAAGATCGCCTCGCCGCCCGCGTCTGTAATCTCCTGGACAACGGCCTGACCCCATTCCTCTTGAATCTCGGCTACAACGACTTTGGCGCCGTCACCCGCCAGCAGCGTGGCCGTGGCACGACCGATGCCGTGGCCTGCCCCTGTGATGATGCCGACTTGCCCCGAAAATTCGCTCACAGATTGCTCCTCAACCTAGCTGTTGAACGATGAATGCAAAGAAATTTCTGTTTATCTGGTGGGCTGGCGGCGTTGGGCAAGCTGCCATTCGCGGCCTGGCGTTTCCACGCGGAAGGTCTCGACATTGCCGCGGTCGGCCACGGTCACATAGGCGGTGCAGCCGTCACGCCCGCCAAAGGCAATGTTGGTGCAGTTGCGGCCTGCCAGTTGAATCTCTTGCAGCACTTCGCCCTGGGGAGAGACTTTGACCACCGTGCCTTTCCCCCAGCGCGTGATATAGAGGTTGCCCGCGATATCACAGCGCATCCCGTCCATGCCATAGTCGTCAAATTCAATCAGCAGCCGCTTGTTGCTGATGTCGCCTGTGGGCGTTAGGTCATAGGCCCAGACCTTGCGCTGCACGGTCTCGTTGACGTAGAGTGTGTGTTCATCCGGGCTGACTTCGATGCCATTGGTGGTTCCCATGTTGGTTTCGAGCAGCGTCACCGATCCGCTGGGGCTGATGCGCCAGATCTGTCCCCAGGAATCCGCCCAGTTGGGATCACTGGCAAAGAGGATGTCATTCGCCATGATGGCGATGTCGTTGGGCTGGTTCATGCGCTTTTCATGGGCAAAGATGCCCACAGTGGCGTTGCGCGCCTCCAGCGTCTTTGCGTGGGCGCAGCCGAGCATGTCCACGCGCAGGATGTTGTGATTGGTATAATCGGCAATGAACATGTCGCCTGCGCTGTCAAAACGGATGCCGTTGCCGATGCTGCCGCGGGGCAGCACCAGAAAGACTTCGGCGACACCGGCGGGCGTCACCTTGCCGATGGTGTGTTGGCGTTCAAAGTTGACGGCATAGAGGTTGCCGTGACCGTCACAGGCCGGGCCTTCGATGCCATCGGTGAAACCGCCGGGCGCTGTAAAGTCTGTGGCTGTATAGAGCGTATCGTGGACCAGAACTTGAGAAGCCATGATGTCTCCTTCGCCAAGGGCAAATTGCCAGGGCCGCAAGCGGTACAAAAAGGGCGCAGCCGCTGTTGCCGCCGCGCCCGCCGCTCTAGATCGGCCCTTGTTGCCGTAGGGCTATTTTACCTCGAAGATGATCTCGACTTCCACAGCGAAGTCAGACGGGATCTGCATGCCCACGGCGCTGCGCGCATGGCGGCCTGCTTCGCCAAAGACCTCCAGCAAGAGATCGCTGGCCCCGTGGATCACCGCTGGGGTGTTGCTGAAATCAGGCGCGACGTTGACCATCCCCAAGACCTTCACCACCCGCACCACGTTATCCAGCGTCCCTTCGAGCGAATAAAGCGCCTGGAGACAACTCAGCGCCGCCAGCCGTGCACCCTCATAGCCTTCTTCGACGGTCAGGTCTCGGCCCAGTTTGCCCACAACCTGCCGGTCGCCAAAGCGTGAGACATTGCCGGAGGTGTAGACCAGGTTGCCGGTGCGGACGGCCCCCATCAGCCGCCCCATGTTGAGGTCGACGGTCTGAAGCGTGTAGCCCAGTTCACGCACTTTTGTGTCATACGACATGATTCTGGATTCCTTTCTGATGCGTCATTGGTTTATAGGGGCGAATGAAGGATTGCCCTGCCTATAATGCCAGTTGCTTGCGTGCGGCGATGAGCAGCATCATTGGGCGGCGTAGCTCATCCTTCATTCCGGGTTGATCCATGAGAAAATCAGCCGGTTGGGGTTCCACCAGTTTGACGATTTCGAAGCCATGCTGAATGAGTGAATTGACGTACGTTGTGAGGGTTCGATGATATTTCGTCATTTCCTCGCCCAGAAAAATCGCCTTGCGAGCGCCTTCTTCAAAGTAGCGGTCTACAGGCCAATGCAGCCGGTGGCCGCTTGCGTCGAGATACCACTGTTGATCTCCCTGGGCTGTAAAGACCGGATGCTCGACAGAGAAGACAAAGTCGCCGCCGCGCACCAAGCAGCGGTTGACCTTCCGGCAAATATCTTCAAAGGACGCAATATAGTGAAATGCCAGCGAACTGATTACCACGTCAAACGAGTTCTCGCGATAATCAACCGCCTCAATGGGCATCTGGACATATTCGATCCGCGGCGAGTCGGTCTTGTCCCTTGCCTCCTGCAGCATCTTCTCCGAGATGTCCACACCCACGACAGCCGCCGCACCCTGTTCGACGGCATAGCCGCAGTGCCAGCCAAAACGGCACCCCAGGTCGAGGACACGTTAGCCGGGAAAGTCGGGCTTCATCGTTTGGAGTTCATGCCATTCGCCAGCGGCCTGCAAGCCGTGAATGGAACGCGGCATCTGCTTATATTTGGTGAAGAACCGAACGTCGTCGTATATATTCTCGCTCACACGTCCTTCCTTCACTCAACGGCGCTACTTGCCCATTTGTACAAGTCACCGATGCGGATGCAATCCATCACAAACTGCATACCAGACTTGCACTGCAAGGGGCAGCCGAGTCTCAAAGTCATCTGGCAGATGCGCATGGCTGTTGTCGCTGTTATTATAGTGGTTCGCCCAGAGGATGTCCATTGGCAGGGGGACGCAAATGCCCGGCAGCGGGCTTTGCGCTTGGTTGAACCGCAGCGCGCCGGTATAATGTCGGCAACCGCAAGATCGCTGTTCACACCTTTAGCATTCTCGTCACTGCCTTTTACAATATCGCCATTCATCACATTGCTGTTCACCACAAGGCTGCTGCATGTCTCATCCCCGATTGGCATTTGAACCTGTTTCCCGGCGTGCGTTGCGCTACGGCTTCAACTACCTGGCCGATGCGGTGCAGGTAAAGTTGGGGCCGCGCGGGCGGCAGGTAGACGTCGAGCGCGACACCGCGCGCCGCCCGCCCGAACTGCTCGTCGGCGGCGCAACCAGTGCGCGGCGGTGG
>CAZYQJ010000625.1:1988-3635 GCA_964649925.1 uncultured Litorilinea sp. | reverse complement strand
GCTCTAGCGGCCGCCAGTTACTGGACCGATCCCGAGCACAGCAAACGGGTCCGTATCCTGACCGAAGCGATCCAGTATTTCGATGACAAGCCGGAGACAGCATTTGCGATCGCCGCCTATGCTGGGGATTTCGAGACTGCGTACCATATCTATGAGACAGCCCCAACGGTTAAAGAGATTCAGGACATGGGTAATGCGCTCTGGATCAACCCAAGTGCACCCCCATGCATCCGGTGTTACCACGTGCGCGAGAACCACAATCTCTTCCTGGTCGAATCCATGCTACACCAGAACACCGATTGGGCTGAGGGAATGACATTAGACGAAGCCTCTTTGGCTGCGCTACTCCAGAGCGGCGGTAGCGGCACGCAACTCTGGTATGTACTGGCGCGGATGGGCGAACGGGATCATCTCGAGTCCGCTGTAATCGAGGGCCGGCTAGCCCATGCGACGGAGATCGGGCCGGTCGTCCCCTCACCCGTCCTCACGCCCATCTACCGCTTCAGCCACGCCCTCGAGGTGCTGCCACAGGCCTACGCGCCTCGATTCAACGTGATCAGCTACGAACCGCAGGCGCGACTCGCAGCATACTATGAAGCAACGGGTGACTGGCAGCAAGCGCAACAGGTGTATGAAGCTGTTGTTCAGGCCGACCCCTATGCCTGGGAAGCCCGGCAAAAACTTCAGCAGCTTCGCGCTCGCAGTGGCGCCGAACACGACAATTGGTAGTAGAGGGATGTGATGGTTCGTCGAAATAGAACCGGCCTTTATCTGCTTGGCTTCCTCTGTGTGCTTTGGCTTCTGCTGGCCATCATGACCCAGCTTTGGCTTGTCCCGAAGAAGATGCCGAGGGACTACGATTTGTATCCGCTCTGGCATGGCTCGCGCGCCTTCTTACAGGGCACAGACCCTTACAGCGATGCTTTTGCGCACGACCTACTTCTGGAGATGGGATACTCCGGCGAAGACCTCTATCGGCATCGTTTCTACTACCCGGCCACGATCGCCTTCATCCTGCTGCCGTTGTGGCTCATCCCGTTCCCGATAGCAATCATCCTGTGGTGCGGACTGCAGCTCCTGTTGGTGATGATCCTGCCCCTGCTCGTCTTTACCTTGCTGGAATGGCGTATCCCTCCGCTGACACTGGCCCTGGTCACGATCTTCTCGGTTGTTCCCTGGCGACACTCGGCGAACTCCTATGTCTTGGGACAGTTCACGTTGTACACTCTGGGATGCTTGGTGATCGCGTGGTGGATGGTTGTCCAGAAACGCCCGGCGCTCGCTGCTCTCGCCCTGGTAGGTGCGCCCTTGCGGGCGGAAGGGATCGTCCTGGCCGCATTGGCACTGCTCTATCTTCTACTCACCCGCCGTTTTCGGATCGTAGGTCTATGGGCTGGCATCATGGCCGTGTTGTTTACACTTTCGTTGCTGCCCACTGGGTGGTGGCTCAGCCGCTTCCTCAACGGTATCAGCGGATATGAGGCGAACCAGCCCACCACGCTACCGGCCGCCATTACTGGCATTGACGCCCTTACCTACCTTATCATGGCGGGGATGTTGGCATGGGGCGCGTACATGGCATGGGAGATACGCACCCTCCCAGAACGGCTCCGCATTCCGTGGATGCTAGCGGTCGCGTTCCTGGTG
>CAZYQJ010000625.1:0-1978 GCA_964649925.1 uncultured Litorilinea sp. | reverse complement strand
CGAAGGACTACACCCTGGTCTATGCCCTGTTCCCGATATGGCTCATGGTCTGGGCGGGCCGCGATCAAAAATGGAACCTAGGGCTCATGTTGCTGATCATGATCTCACCTTGGATCTACAACGCCGCCGGGGCGAACATGGGGCATGACTCCCAAACCGAGCAATTCCTCACCCCCGTACTCCTGGCAGGGTTGCTGACCTATCGTTGGGCGCGTTGGAAGCCGTCGTATGTTGAACTCTCAAGGCTAGAGGTGTCGGGAGCCATCGCTTAAGGACAATTTGTTCTTACCCGGCTTCTATTCGCTGCGCCGCTTAAGCAGGCCCTGGCACGCCCAGAACGGTTCTGGCGCGACCGACTCACCGTCCCCAAAGTAGGAAGGTTTACACAGCCCGTTCGAGGCTGTACACTTCGGGATTGAGGTGGCAACTGTGTGAGACAGCTCATGCAGTCAACTTTCCCCGTGCTAGCAAGAGCGATCATGTCCGTTGAAGCGGTAAAGGCATACAGCCAGGTTGTTAAGAAGGGTGTCGTAGCTGTCTGGGACCAAGCATTCTTCTCTGCGACACACTTTGTCATCAGCGTGCTGCTCACCCGCTGGCTACCTGAAGTTCAGTATGGGGCATACGCCTTCGCCTATTCCATATTCCTGTTGTTGGCGGGCTTCTACACCGTACTCATCACCGAACCGCTCAGCATCTTTGGTTCGGCTCAGTATCGCAGTGTTCTGAGTCGCTATACCAGCCAGCAGGCATTACTTCACTGCATCTTGAGCGTCGTCGCAGCGCTGCTCGGCCTGGTCGCGGTCGCTATCTATGCTGTGATCAACCCGCAGAGTGTTCTGATCGGCGCGCTTGCTGGCCTGAGCATCGGCCATGGCGCGATGTTGTTCTTATGGTTTGTGCGGCGCGCGCTATACATTGAGCAACGAGTGGGACGGGCGCTCCAGGCGTCGATGATTTACGCCATACTCAGCGTCACAAGCATTTGGGTGTTGAACCGGCAGGAGCTGTTGTCACCGTTTGCCGTTTTCTTGACGATCGCTGGTGCCGCGATTGTAGCCAGCCTGATCACCCTCGGCCGCGAAACACTCCACCCGGAGACGCCTCGCTCAACAGAGTTCTCTCTCATAGGGCTGGCCCATGAAAACTTCGTCTACGCCCGATGGATGATCGTCGCGACGATCACTGCGTGGTTGATGAGCAACGCCTACTACGTCTTATCGGGCACGTTTCTATCGTTGGAAGACACCGCTACGCTCAAAGCCCTACAAAACCTGACTCTGCCCGTCTCACAAGTCACGGCAGCCTTGGGACTGCTGTTCATCCCGTGGGCTTCCCGACACTACTGGCAGCGTGGAAAAGCCGTTTTACGGACCGACACGAACCTCTTTGTCGTCGCAATCGGGTTGATCACCACCGCCTATTTTGCCCTGTTGCTGCTCGGTCAAAAGCAGATTTTTGCGTTACTGTATGGCAATCGCTATTCCGAGTACCGGACCTACCTACCCTATCTCGCGCTGGTCACCTTGCTTCAAGTGCTACCATCAGCCTGGGGTCAGTCCTTGAGAATTGTTGGTAAGACGCAGAACGTATTTCTGATCGACGCGGCCGGCGCAGTTTTCACCGTCACCTTCGGGGTTCTCATGGTCGCGCGGCTCGGGTTCGATGGCTTAATTGCTGCCATGATCCTCAGCGTGATCACCCGTTTTCCTGTGGCTCTCTTCCTCTGGAACAGAGCCACTCGAATGGATGCAGGAGAGCTGCCGAATGCTTCGTAAGGTACTGGATTTCCTGGTGAACGTGTGGGCCAGGCTACACGCGCGACAGGTCGTGAAGACGGATACCGAGATCGTCAAAGTCAACGTCGGCAGCGGCTTGGCTGTAGCCCCTGGATGGATCAATCTGGATGGCAGCCTCAATGCGGTCGTCGCCAAATGGCCCAGCTTTATTCTGCGCGGCTTGTATCGTCTGTCGGACT
>CAZYQJ010000624.1:0-3638 GCA_964649925.1 uncultured Litorilinea sp. | reverse complement strand
AGCAAGAGGCCGGGCAGCAGCCCGGTGATCAGCAGCGCGGCCACCCCCTGCACGGTTATGGGCAGCGCCAGCCACAGCGCGCCATGCGCCGCCAGCGCAGCCGTCAAAACCAGGGCGACGAATCTTCGGGATGACATATCAACGACGGCATTTCAGCGTATCGGGGGCACGCACAGGATCAACCAAGCCCCGTGTGAGAGGGCGGGTGGGCAAAATCGTTCTCACTGGATAGTTACCTGGCCCAACTCGACATGGCCCAGGTCTGTCTGATCGGCGGCAAAGACCGGCAACCGCTCCATGCTGCCCTCATCATACATCCCCATCCGCAGTGTGTAGGTCCCAGGGGGTACCTCCGGCGGAACGGTGATGCTGTACGTCTCCTTGAGCGTGTGCCCCGGCAGCCACAGACTGGTCGGGATCAGCCCGCTGTAGGGATAGTTGCCGGGCAGCGGTCGGTCTTGCAGATAACGCGGGTTGAGGTTGTAGTGCTTGATCCCAAACTCCTCGCGCAGTTCGAACGGATAATGGTCAAAGCTGTGCACCATGTTGCCTTGATCATCGACCAGGTGCAGAAAAATCTTGTAATTGGTGTCGGGGGCGCGCAGCGTCTCCCAGTAGGACGCGATCTGCACCTGCTGGCCGCGCTGCCATGCGCCCGGCGTCAGCCACCAGCCGCGCAGCCGGAACTGGTCCCCTAGCTGAAAATCCGCAGGCTGCGCCGCGCGCACCGCGCTGTCGGGCGGGACGGCAAAGACCTCCTGGTCGTATTCCGGTTCGGATGGGTGAAACATCACCAGGTGCAGGCTGTAATAGTCGCTGGCTTTCTGGCGCAAGTCGGGAAGCGCCTCTTCAATGGTGGTCGCACTCGCCAACAGCGCGCAGTCGTGACGGTCGATGTCGGCCATGATGGCGTCAGCGGTGAGCCGCCCTGATACCAGCCGCGCCGACGAAACTTCCGATAGGTAGGGTGTGGACAGCCGTCCTGTCAGGAAATGCAGCCGGTTCTCTTTGGAAACAATACAGTCATCGGGCGTGGTGGTCATCTCAACGTAGGTGATCAACAGGTCGCGCACCGGGTGATTGTCCAGAAAGCTCTCGCCGCGCGCGCTTTGGCTCGCCAGCAGCGCCATCCACACCACCGTAAACAGCGCGACCCCGGAAACGCCCAGGCGCAGCGTGCGGCGCGGCGCGGCCAGCGCGTTCGCCACGGCCATGCTGGTGAGCGCGACCAGCGCGGGCAAGATGATGACCAGGTGACGCGTGCGCAGGGGTGTGTGCATCGTCAGGAATAGCGCCCCCAGCACCAGCCAGGCCCCCCACACCCACACAGCCGCGTTGCGGCGGCGCAAGCTCACGATCCCCCAGATCGCCCCTAGAAATAACGGGATAAAGGGCAGGAGTTCGGCTAAGTGGTCATACTGGATGGCGTCTGCCTCGTCGTCACGCAAGTCCAGGCGGAAATCTACCACCTGCTGATAGACCAGCACCGGGTTGAAGATCAACGAAAAGAATGCCAATACAGCCAGCGCGCCCGCAGCCCACCACAGCCCCATCCGCACCAAGGACCGCCAGTCACGCGGGCCTGGGGCATCACCCGCGGCCTGCTGCCAGTGCTGCACCATCTGCACCAAGACCACTCCTGGCACAAACGGAACCATGACCTTGATCGCCATGCTCAGCCCAAAAAGCAGCCCAGAGAGCGCCAGCCGCCACTGCGCTGGACGCCTCCGGAAGCCGTTCATCGCCCAGAGCGACAGCAGCCCAAAGGAGAGCGCCGCCGACTCCAAGTTGATCGTGACCGAATTGCTGAAATAGAGCGGGTGAAAGGAAAAGAGCAGCGCAGCCAGCGTCGCCGCGACCAGCCGCCGCGCCGTAGCCTGGCGGTACACCAACATAAACAGGGCCACGACCCCCAACAGGCCATAGCTCATCATCAGCGAACGTACCGCGGGCGTGCTGTCCCACAAGAACGTACTCCACTCAATGCTCAACAAAGCGAACGGCGCGATGCCGGTGAAGACCTCGCTGTAGGGCGCAAAGCCGCGTTTCGCCAGCATAGCGAACATCAGGTTGTGCGTCTCGTCATAGCCCAGGCTGTTGGTCAGCATGAAGAACAGGCGAGGCAGCAGCGAGACCAGCACCACGCCCGCCAGCGCCCAAAGCCAGGTCCATGTCTGCACTGCAGCCAACTCATGCCCTTCAGTACGCGCTGTGCTCCACTTCGTCCTCATCGTCCTCCGCAACATGTTCCTCTACCCTCGTCACTCATGCGACCAGGCGGCCCGGTCATACGCCAACCAGGTAAGGGGGAGCAGCGAATCGGAGGCAGCGGCTGCCGTCTGCACATCAACCGGCGCGCCGGTGGCTCCGTCATAGACCAACGCCAGGACTTGATAGCTACCGGCAGGCAGGTCTGCAGGCAGCGGCAACGCCATATGGCCGATGTGGTTGTCGCCCGCGGCCCATGTGCTGGGCGGCAGCAAGGGGCCGACCAGCAGATCATCCTGTTGGGCCAAGACCGCGCCCATCTCATCCGCCAGCCGCAGCGAAATCTTGTAATCGGTCGGCGGGCTTTCCAGTGCCTGCCAGTAGAGCGTGACCAGCAGATAGGGCAGGTTGGACGCGCTCTCCTGCGGCAGCGTGATCTCCACCGAGTCCAGGCGCAGGTCGCTGCCATAGGCCGCATCGAGCGGGATTGCCTGGGCCGCCAAGGTCGACATGGGGCTGACGAAACCGCAGACCTCCATCGACGGCCAGATCACACAATCGGTATGGTGAGCCACCGCGGTCAGGAAGTGACGCACAAAGGCGTTGGGGTCAACCGTCCGATCCTCAAAGTGAACCAGCCACAGGGCTGGATGCTGCTGCAGAGCGTCCAGCAGTTGATCGTCCTGGACTTCGGGGACTACTTGGGGGATTGCCTCCCAGGCAGGCGCATTGGGCGCGAGATCGATCTCCGGCACAGGGATCAGGTGGGCGGATTCGCCTAGATAGTAGCGCAGCGGAAAGACCTGCTGGGGGACTTGCAGCAAAACCCCGTGATCCGGCTGGGCGTGGGTCTCCAGATAGGTCGCCACTTCGCGGAACTCGTTGCGCTCAAGACGGTAGTAGTGCATGATGCTGCCCCACAAGATCATCCCGAACAGCAACGCCATCGCCGCCACGCCCAGGCCGCGGCCTTTTCGCCATAGATAGACAGCCGCGACCGCCATCAGCAGGAGCAGAACAACCAGCCCCAGGCTGACCGCCAGCGCGATCATGGGGTGCGCCAGCCCGTCGTAGATACGCGCCAGCGGTTGGCCTTGCAGCAGGCGGGCCATCTGCACGCCCGCCCATGACCACCGTTCCGCTTGCAGCGCGCCGCCCGTGCGCAAGATCGACACGGCAGGCACCCCCTCCGCTGCAGGCCACCACAACCGGCCCGCCGGTGGGATCAGCGAGATCAAAAATGCGCTGCCCACCCACAGCGATTTTGGCCAGGCCAGCCCCCCGCGCCGGATCAGCACAACCGCCAGCCACACCAGTTCACCCACCAGGACGGCGACTGTATACGGGTTCAACACGACCATCACCCAGTTGGCAAGCACCCATGCCGCCAACCAGCGCAGAGACATCCTTTGGGTGAGCCGCTTGGCGAC
>CAZYQJ010000623.1:0-3640 GCA_964649925.1 uncultured Litorilinea sp. | reverse complement strand
CTTTATCCGCGACCTGATGGTCGTCAACGGCGACGCCCACAAGCCGATCTGGATCTCGGAGATGAACTGGAACGCCGCGCCCGACGATGTGACGCCCCTCTATGGCCGCGTCTCGCTCGATCAACAGGCGCGTTACCTGCCCCTGGCCTATGAGCGCGTCCGCAACGAATGGCCCTGGATTGGCGTGGCGAACACCTGGTATCTCAAGCGCGCCACCGACGCATGGGAGCAGAACCGCCAGCCCGAAGCCTATTTCCGGCTGCTCGCGCCCGACTTTACCCCCCAACCCGTCTACAACGCCATGCAGGCGTACACCGAGCGTCTAGGCGCGGATGCCGCCACAGCGCGATGATGAGGCCATGACCCACCTACCCATGCCGCACACGCCATCCTGGCGCAAGCTGGCGGCACGCATCATCGCCGGTCTTTCGATCTCGCAACGCCGGGCGTTGGCCCAACTGATGTTGGCGGAGGTGCTGGTGCTGGCGATTGTACTGCGCTTCTTCGCCCTGGGCGGTTCCAGCCTGTGGAGCGACGAGGGCAACACCTGGGCGTTGGTGCAGCGCACGTGGGGCGAGATCGCGCGCGATGCCGCGGTCGACATCCACCCGCCTGGCTATTACTGGCTGCTCAAGGCGTGGACTGCGCTGGCTGGCAGCGATGCCGTGGGGATGCGCAGCCTCTCCGCGCTGATCGGCGTGGGCGTGGCGGCGATGATTTATGCCATCGGGCGGCGCATCTCCCCTGCGCTGGCGCTGACCGCGGCGCTGCTGGCTGCGGTCAACCCCTTCCAGGTCTATTACAGCCAGGAAGCGCGCATGTATATGCTGCTGGCCGCCGCCGGTGCGGGGCTGTTTTGGGCGCTGATCGTCTGGTTTGACCGCGACCGTGCAGGCCAGCGCGTGGCCGCTCCACTGCTGGGCTTTGTGGCCGCAGGCAGCCTGGGGCTGTGGACACACTACAGCTTTCCGATCCTGCTCAGCGCGGCGGGGCTGGCCTATCTCTGGCACTGGCGCGGGTTGTTGGCCGCGCAGGGGCGGGCACCGGGCCGCGCCACGCGCCGCCTGACCCTCTTTTTGATCGCCAACCTGGTGATCGTCCTCAGTTTTAGCCCCTGGCTGCCCACCGCGGTGACCCGCGTCCTCAACTGGCCCAAGGGCGGGCTGGTCACCGCGCCCGCTGAAGGCATCCGCCTCACGCTGCATATGCTCACCTTTGGCCCGCTGCGCGACCTCCCTGACCCCACCTGGCCCTGGCTGGCCGCGGCAGGTCTGCTGCCCGTCATCGGCCTGTTTGCCCTGGCACATCGCGGTCATGCCGTCACCCTGGGGCTGTGGATGCTGGCCCCGGTCGGGCTGATGTTCGCCCTGGGGTTGTTTAGCGATGCCTTTCTCAAATTCCTGCTGGTAGCGTCACCTGCCTGGCTGATCCTTATAGCCGCAGCCCCTGACCTGCTGCCCTGGCCCAACGCAGGACGTGCGCTGCTGGCCGCGGGTGCGCTGCTGCTGGCCGCGCTGACCCTGCCCGCCTACTATGCCGGGGACACGGTGCGCGACAACTATGCCGGGGTGGCACGCTATATCACAGCCACCGGCGACCCTGCCGCCGACCTGGTGGTCCTTGACGCGCCAGGCCAGGCCGATGTCTGGCGCTACTATGACCCCGGTCTGCCCATCGCCGCCCTGCCGCGCCAACGCCCGCCCGACCCTGCCGACACGCAGGCCGCCCTCGCCGCCGCCGCAGAGGGCAAACGCCAGATCTTTGCCCTCTTCTGGGCCACCGACGAGGCCGACCCCGACCGCATCGTCGAGACCTGGCTCGACCAGCACGCCTTCCGCGGGCTGGAAAGCTGGCAGGGCAATCTGCGCTTTGTTGTCTACACCCAACCGCAAACAATCACCTGCGCCGACCTGACGCCAACCGTCGCCTTTGGCGATGCGATCATGTTGCTGGCGCACTGCCAGCCCGGCCTGCCGCAGGCCGTTGCATCCGGCCAGACTGCGCTGGTGGAACTGCGCTGGCGCGCCGCTGCACCGCTCGCATCACGTTACAAGGTGAGCGTGCAACTGATCGACGCGCGCAGCCAGGTGATCGCCCAGCATGACGCTGAACCCGCCGGAGGGTCGCGCCCCACCGACGGCTGGACGCCCGGCGAGACCGTGGGCGATAACCACGGGCTGGCCATCCCGCCCGGTACGCCGCCGGGCCTTTACACGCTGATCGTCGCCGTCTATGATGAGGCGACCGGCGTGCGCCTGCCCACGCCCGGCGGTGACGCCTACCCGCTCGGCCAGATCGAGGTGACGCGCCCGGACCGGCCTGTGCCCGCCGCGGTCGCGCCGATCCGCATCCGCAGCGGACGCCGCTTGGGGCCGGTCACGCTGGTGGGCTATGACCTGCACCGCAAGGGCTACAGCCACGACCCCGACACGCCGCTCCAGCCCGGCGACCTGGTGCATATCACCCTGCTCTGGCAAGCATCGATCCAGCGTGCCAACTGGCCCGCCGACCTGACCTTCTCGCTGCACCTGGGCGACCAAACCCTGACCGCGCCCCTGGCGGGCGGAGACTACCCCACCGCCCAATGGCAGCCAGGTGAACTGGTGCGCGGCGAGTTCGACCTGGTTTTCGACGGTTCCGGCGATACCCCGCGCCTGGATGTGGACGGCACGACACTGCGCCTCCAGCCGCTGCCGCACGAATAGAACAGACAAACAGCCTGGAAAATGACCCTCTGTTTTGACACTCCACTACGATTGATATCGCATTAATCAGATTTTGGGTGAATCCCGAGGGTAGACTATGGACCAAACAGCAGCACCACACACGATCACACGCACGCCTGATCTAGCGCCGGAGTTGGAGGGATTTCTCTGCCCCGTCGACGAGGCGGCACGCATCATCGGCCAAAAGTGGACCCTGCAGATCGTCCATCATCTGCTGGCCCAGCCCACGTGCCGCTTCTGCGAGTTGCAGGAGGCATTGGGCGGCGTGAACCCGAGCACGCTCAGCAGCCGCCTCAAGATGTTGGAAGAAGAGGGGTTGGTGCATCGCGTCCAGATCAGCGCTATCCCGCCGCATGTCGAATACAGCCTCACCGAGATGGGCGCTGCCCTGCGTGACGTCATCACAGCCATCACCGTGTGGAGCAATACATGGCTGTGCAACGGCGAAGCCCCTTGCGCCACGCCGTCTGAAATCATTTATCACTGCGAAGACGAATAATCCCCCCATGATTGTCAAAGGCTTAACAGTTGGTCTCTTACAGGAAAACTGCTATATCCTGGGCTGCGAAGCGACGCGCCAGGGTGTGGTGATCGATCCGGGCGACAGTGGCCGCGCCATCCTTCGCCTGATTCAACAGGAAAAGTTGACCATCACCGCGGTGATCAATACCCACGCGCATATGGACCATGTCATGGCTGTGGACACTGTGTGCGACGCTACCGGCGCGCCGTTTTATCTGCACCGCGCCGACCTGCCTGTGCTGCGTGATGTGCCTGAACGCGCCCGGCTCTGGCTCGATTCTGAGGTGGACCCCGTGCGCGATCCGGACGGCTATCTGGAACATGGGCAGATCATCACGTTCGGCAACGAACAGCTTGAGGTACGCTTTACCCCCGGCCACGCGCCCGGCCAT
>CAZYQJ010000622.1:0-3667 GCA_964649925.1 uncultured Litorilinea sp. | reverse complement strand
GTGTGCTCTTCCGATCCCCTCGGTGCTGACAAGCATGCCGTCTTGCACGGCCAACACCAGCACAACGGGCGTGTCATGGGTAGCCCCGTCCGCCATGCCGGTCAAGGTGACGGTCACACGACCCTCTGCATCCACCTCCCATGTGCCCACCTCGACGACTGGCGCTTCTCCGTTGAGATAGTCGCTGGTCAGCCGTGCGCTGTTGTCGAAGGCCAGCAGCAGCGTGCGGTCAAGGCCGCAGCAGCTTGCCGAGGGCAAGAAGGCTTTATAGTACCCGGCGAAATTGCCCTCGGCCGCGGCATCCTCCAGCGCGCTCGCTTCATAGGCAGGCGTCACCTCTCCCGTCGCCAGCGCGCTAAACTCGTACCACGGCAAGGCCCGCTCGGCGCTGGTCAGCAGGCTGTCGGCCAAGGTGAAGGTGTGGACATCCGGCTCCGGCGGCGTTGGGTAGGCCGGGTCAGCCGGGCCTGTGATTGTGATGGTCACGCTGCTGCCAACCTCGCTCCACTCGCCCACCTCGACAAAAGGCGGCTCCTCTTCTTGATAGTCGTTGACCCGGCGCACGCTGCCATCCACATTGAGATACAGCGTCATCTCCAGGCCTGGGCTGGATGCGGCAGGGGCAAAAGCCTTGTAGATACCCGCCGCAGTCGTCTGTGCCTCTGCGGCCTCCGGAACAGTTCCCCCTGGTTCCGCCACAGCGGATTCATCCGGGGCGGCGACCGGTGCAATGGGGCTGCACGCGCTCAACAAAAAGGCCAGCCATAAGAGGATGGCGGCATGCCGCTGCTTGATGGGGCGTGTCATTGCTCGTGATCCTTTCTGTGCTGCTGGTAGGAGGGGATGGTAGCTGTTTGTGCTCGCTCTGCATTTGGCAGACGTTCGCCCGCTGTGAATTGTTCCCGCTGGCGCAATTCCTACCGTCCAGGGTCGTGGCACGGCTACAGTCATCCGCCGCGATCTGTGTGATAACAGCTATATGCGCTATCGTGCTCAACAATCCGCAGGGATGCCCTGCAGGGAGAAGCGATTTCATGCCTACATTGCTAGAGTCCCTCACCAATCAGATCGACGACCGGACGATCCGCCAGATCAGCGGCCAGCTTGGGATCGAGCCGTCCAAGACCGAACAGGCCGTTGCCGCCGCCTTGCCCATGCTGTTGGGTGCGCTGGAGCGTAACGCCGCCACCCCAGAGCGCGCCCAGATGTTGTCGGACACGCTGACGCGTGAACACGACGGCAGCGTCCTGGAACGCCAGGAAGAGGTGCTTGCGGAGCCTGCCACGATGGAATATGGCCTGCAGATGATCAACGACCTCTTGGGCCGCAAACGGCAGAATGTCCAGACAGGGGTCAGCCAAATCAGCGGGCTGGACGCAAACATGACCAGCCAGCTTCTGGCGCTGCTTGCCCCGCTGGTCTTAGGTGTGCTGGGCAAGCGACAGCAGGATCAGAACCTGGACGCTGAGGGGCTGGCATCGCTGCTCGATCAAGAGCGATCGACGACCGACGCCTCGCTGGGCAGCCTGACGATGCTGCTGGACAGCGATGGTGACGGAGACGTGACCGACGATATGCTGGCGCAGGGCAGCAACCTGCTGGGCAATCTCTTCGGGCGCAGACGCTAACCTGTGTGATGACATCGGGACGCAAGAGGGCTTTTGTGACGCCAGGGTGACATATTTCAGGGGGAGAAACCCGGATTTATGGACGATTGACCCTGGAGATTGGCCGTGGCTGTGCCTTATAGTGCAGCCATGGTCATCTACTTTTTGTACGGTCTGGCCTTTGGCGGGTTAGGACTCGCCGCCTACCTACAACTCCGGCGTGAAGGCGATTTCCCGCTCAAGCGGCATCTGCACTGGCTGGCCGCATTTGGCTTTGCCGGGGCTGCGGCCGCCTGGCTGGATATGTTTCTGGTCAGCAGCACCATGCCTGAGTCGGAGGAGCTGCTCAGGGCGCTGCGGCTGGTCGTGCAGACGCTCAGCGGGCTGCTGCTGCTCAAATTCGGCTGGGGCATCCTCGTTCAACTGACGCCGCTGCCTGCCTGGGCCGTCTTTATCCCCGGCGTCCTGATCGTGCCCGCGGCCTTTGTGCTGACCTACGCCGCTACCACCTTTATTACCCCCTCGCCCATCGGCATCCCCATTGATATCTGGTCGCGCTATCTGCTCTATCTGCCTGGCAGCATCATGGCCGGGATTGGCTTTCTGCGCCAATGGCATGTACAGCGCAAAGCAGGCATGTTGGATGTCTCCAACTTGATGTTGGGCGCAGGCGTGGCCTTTCTCTTTGAAGCCTTTGTCGTGGGGCTGGTCGTGCCCGCTGCGCCCTACGGCCCGGCCTCTTACTATAACTACGACCGCACCGCGTCGACTGCCTTTGTGGGTGAGCAGATCGAGGTCAGCCGCGCCGAAGTCAGCCGTGCCACGGGGATGAGCGCCTGGCTCGACTATCAACAGGTGTTGGAAACTACCGGGCTGCCCATCCAGTTTTGGCGCACCCTCTCGGCCATCGCCGTCACCTTTTTTGTGGTGCGCGGGCTAGATGTCTTTGACGCCATCCAACGGCGCAAGATGCGCGCCCTGCAAGACGAGCGCGACCGCGCCCATCACCTGGCGTTCCAGGCCCAGATCATCGCCCGCCAAACCGCCGAAAACTGGACTGACGCCCTGGTGAGCATCAGCCGCCAGATTGCCGAATTGGACGATGTAGACAACATCCTGCTTGATATCGCGCAGCACGCCCGCAGCCTGCTGCACAGCGACTTTGTCGGGCTGGCGCTGTGGAGTGGCGAACAGCCGCAACTCGAACTCAAATGCTGCGCCAGCCCGACCTACACCGGCATGATGCCGCAACCGCAGTTGGTCGCCAACCCGCTGGTGCAGGAAGTGGCGCTTTCCACCCAGGCCTACCGCTCACATGAGCAGGAACCGGCCGAACGACTGATGCAGGTCTGCTGCACGCCCGACGAACGCATGGGTGCGGTGGCCGCAGTGCCGCTGCAACTCGACAGCCGCCCGATAGGGGCCTTCTGGGTGGCCCGCATCGCCCCCCATCTCTTCTCCGATACCGACCTTATCTGGCTGGAATGTCTGGCCGACCAGGTGGTCATCGCCATCAAACATGGGCTGATGACCTCACAGCTTCAGTCCGTGTCGGTGATTGAGGAACGCACACGCATCGCGCGCGAGATGCATGACGGGCTGGCGCAGGTCTTGGGCTATCTCAACCTGGAGGTGCAGACCCTGAGCGTGCTGCTGCTGCAGGGCAAAGCGGACAAACTCCAACACAAGTTGGAACAGATGCGGGATGCCATCCAGACCGCGCACGCCGACGTGCGCGAGAACATCCTGAGCCTGCGCACGACGCTGGGCAACGAAAAAGGGCTGGTTCCCGCCATTGCCGAGTATTTGGAAGAGTTCGGCATCCAAACCCACATCACCACCCATTTCAGCGACCGGCTGGACGCCGATGTGCAGTTGTCCTCGGTGGCAGAGGTGCAGTTGGTCTGCATCCTCCAGGAAGCCTTGACCAATGTACGCAAACATGCACACGCCGCGCATGTCAGTGTCTCTCTGACGCAGGTGGGGGATACAGAGGCCGGGGAGGTCGTGCTGTGCGTGCAGGATGATGGGGTAGGCCTGGATGCAAACCGGTCGAAACG
>CAZYQJ010000621.1:0-3688 GCA_964649925.1 uncultured Litorilinea sp. | reverse complement strand
TCGGCGGACGGCACGGGCGGAACCGACTCAAACACCTCCGGCTTGGCGACCACCGGCAGCGCCGGATTGCCCGAATCCGACATGAGCAGCGTGAGCGATCGCACTCGCTGCGCATGGTCTATGGCGACAAGTTGCGCAATTGCCCCACCCATCGACGCGCCGACGATATGCGCTTGATCGATGTCCAGTGCGTCTAGCAACGCCACGGCATCCTGCGCCATATCTGACAACGTATAGGGAAGCGGCGCAGGTTCCCCGCTCTGCAACGCCTGGGTGACGGCCTCTCCATCGGGCAGACCGGCCTCGTCGAAGTGGGTCGAAAGCCCGACATCGCGGTTGTCATAGCGGATCACCCGGTAGCCCTGCTGGACCAGTTGATCGATCAGTTCAATGGGCCAGTCGATCAACTGCTGTCCTGTGCCGGAGATGAAGAGGATCGTTTCACGGTCGTCAGGGCCAAAGCTCTCGTAGGCAATGGTGACGCCGTTTACCTGCACCTGCCCTGCATCCGGGGTGAGTTCAGCGGAAGGGGCGCTCGCAAGCGGCGACGGTGCTTGGTCGCTGGTCA
Organism: uncultured Litorilinea sp.; assembly: GCA_964649925.1. Classification (GTDB taxonomy): domain Bacteria; phylum Chloroflexota; class Anaerolineae; order Caldilineales; family Caldilineaceae; genus QEUY01. The sequence continues at coordinate 3,120 of CAZYQJ010000621.1, read as the reverse complement.
CAGGCGCGCAGCCGTAGAGCAGCCCCATGACTATCAGCGCGGCCAGCGCCGCCGTCTTGTGCCTAAACCCTGCGGTGGTGATCCGCATGTGCAATCCTGGGCGCGGCTAGATCGCGCCTTCGGCCTCCACTGAATTACGCAGCGCCGTCTTTTCCTTGTGTGGGATAAAGGTACGCAGCGCAATCCGCATGTTGCGCGGCAAGTTGAGCCAGAAATCTTTGGTCTTGAGCCGCCGGATGATGGGGGAAGGCCGCAGGTAAAACTGGCGGTACGCCTTGCGGTACATCTCCTCGACCAACTCGGCGGTCATCTCCCCCATTTCATAGCGCGCCTTTTGGTCAAAGAAGACATAATCTTCCCAGTCGTTGATCAGGAAGCGCCCCTGGCGTTTGATGATCTCATAGACCTTGGTTCCTGGATAGGGGGTCATCATCGAAAAGTTGGCGATGATCGGGTCTAGCTCGATGGCAAAGTCGATGGTGCGCTGCATGGTCTCGCGCGTTTCGCCCGGCAGCCCGATGATCATAAAGGCGATGGTCTCCAGCCCCACCTCTTTGGCATTCTTGAACGCCTGGCGGATGGTGTCATGATCCACCTTTTTGTCAATGCTCTTGAGGATTTCGGGGTCGCCGCTTTCCACGCCAAAGGCGGTGCGTTTGAGACCGGCCTGCTTCAACAGCCCCAGCAGTTCCTTGCTTGCCAGGTTGGCGCGGATGCCGTTGACAAAGATCCAGGGAACGTGGTTGAGCTTGTTTTCGATCAGCAAGGTCGCCAACTCTTCCAGCCGTTTGACGCGGATGTTGGCGCTGTCGTCCAGCACGCCGATCTCCTGTGCGCCCAGGTCTTCCACCAGATGCCGCCATTCGGCCAGCACGTTTTCCGGGCTGCGGCTGCGCCACTTGATGGGCATGATGCTCTGGCTGCAGAAGGTGCAGCGATAGGGGCAGCCGCGGCTGGTCATGATGCTAAAACTGCGCGCCCCGTCCACATGGTCTGTGGCAGGCTGCAGGTTGGTATAGCGATCCATCTTAAAAAGGTGGTAGGCGGGCCAGGGCAGGCTGTCCAGGTCGGCGATGGGGGCGCGGTCAAGGTTGTTGTGGATCTGCCCGTCGCTGGTCTTGTAGGTGATGCCCAGGCAGTCCTTGAAGACCTCGTTCTCCGGGTGCATGAAGGCTTCGGTATGATATTCGGGCTGATCCTTCAGGTAGGTCTCCAGCCGGTTACAGATGTCGATCCAGGCGTCTTCCCCCTCGCCGCGCACGACGATATCCACGTAGGGTTTTTCGCAGCTTTCCTCAGGCAGCACGCTGACATGCGGCCCGCCCAATACAATGGGGCAGTCGTGAACCTCTTTGATCATGCGCGCCGTGCGCCAGGCCTGTTTCACCTGGGGCGTGTTGGCAGTAATGCCGACAATATGGGGCCGGAAACGTTGAATAAACTCCGTTACCGGCTCATCTTCGATATCGCAGTCGAAGACCACGACTTCGTCCCCGCGGCGTTCGCTCACAGCCCCCAAATAGGCCAGGCCCAAATGCGCTGTTGTACGCGTGTCGATGGGCAGACGAAATCTTGGATTGATCAATGCTACACGCACAGGTTCCCTCCTTGACAAGGGTCGGGGTCGGTTCAAGATGATGCAAATTTTACCACGGGGCCGACCTGCCCCCAAATTTGTATGAAGAACTTTATAAAAATTAATGCGCTGTCATGATCAGCGTCAGTACGTGCCAACGCTGGCATCCACCTCGCGCGCCCAGGCGTCGATCCCGCCTGCCAGGCTCACGGCCTGCGTCCAGCCCTGTTGGCGCAGCCATGCCACTGCCTGCGCGCTGCGGACACCGTGATGGCAAAAGACGATCATCTCTGCCGATTTGTCTTGGGCTTCGGGCGGCAGCGCGGCCAGCCGTTGCTCGGCCAGCACGCTCAGGGGAACGTAGATTACCGAGTCGCTGTCGAGACGCGCTGCGTTATATTCATGCGGCTCGCGCACGTCCAGCCAGATGACGGTGTCCCCTGCCTGCTGTTTACCTGCCGCCTCTTTGACGCTGATTTCCGGCGCTCCATATGGATTGGGCATCTATTCCTCTTATGATCCTACGAGGGCTCTCTGTTCCCTGGCCCTCTACTGGCTATCTTCCGGCTCCCTTTTCTGATACAAGGCCGAGATATCCACCTCGGTGATGGCATTGACGCCGCGAATTTCGCTAAAGTTCTCTTTCAGCAGACGCTGGATACCCAGTTTCATGGTCAACAGGCTGACGGGACAGTCGATGCACGCACCCAGCATTTTGATATGGGCGATGCCATTTTCGTCCACATGCAGCAGTTGTACATCGCCACCGTCGATGTACAGCGTGGGGCGGTAGTCGTCCAGCACTGTTTGAATGCGGTCTTCCAGCGATGCGCTGCTCGCTTCGGCCATGATCTCCCCTTAATTCACCAGCGAGTCAATGGGCTGGCGACCGGCAAACCCGGCGTCCAGGTGATGCCAGTAGAGGATATCCTCCTCGCCATAGCGCCAGCACAGAAAGATTTCTTCCCCCTGGCGCGTGCCCAAAAAGTCGATCAACCCGCTGTTTACATCCTTGATCTGAATGCCAAGCGCCAAGATGCCCTTGACGCCGGTTTCCAGCTTGCGAAACTGCATCGCCATTTCACCGGCTTGGCGTGAGCCGCCATTGGCGGCGGCGGCGGCCAGTGCAGGCCACGCCGATGGGCGCAGTTGCAGGATGGCGCGGCGCGCCTCTTGGACCATCCCCATCAGTTCTTTGACCCGAGGCAGGATGGCGCGTGCCTCGGCCAGCGTATAGGTGCGGGCGTTCATCTAGGCAGCTCCTGGCCCATGAACGATACACCCCTGGTAAGGGCGTGGTCAAGGGGTTTTGCGCTGACGCAGAGGGCGAGGGATGATCACCCTCGCCCTCTGAAATAGACTTGTTCGCTGGGGAAGATTAGTGACCGCAGCTCTGTTCGGGCACGGCCTGACCGTCGTGGGTCTGAGCCGTGCGGAAGCTGCTACCGCAGCCGCAGGCGCTAACCGCCTGGGGGTTGTCGATATGGAAACCGCCCCCCATCAGGTTGTCTATATAGTCGATGCTCGCACCGTCGATGTAGAAC
>CAZYQJ010000620.1:0-3693 GCA_964649925.1 uncultured Litorilinea sp. | reverse complement strand
GGTTGATCCAGCACAGGGTCTATGGGCCAGGGGCTGGTGTCTGCGCCGCGCCTTCCTGGATCGGCGTACCCGTGCCGACGGGTGATGTGGGCGCTTCCCCGGCAGTCCCTGTCAGCGGGAGCGTGGTCGTCATCGTCGTGGTCGGCATCCGTGTAACCGGGAACTGGCCGGGCGGCAGCAAAGGCTGTGCGTTCTCTGCCGGGCGGATGACGACCTCCACCGTCTCTGGCAGCACCGCTTCGGCACGGATGCCGGACGGCACCACCACGCGCGGCGTCACCACATGGTTGCCGGGCAGCAGCCCAGTCAAATCAAGCATTACAAAGATATCATCCGGGCCAAGCGATTCCAACAGCGGCAGCGGCCCGCTCAGGATCACATCCACCAGGTCCAGGGCGACATCTGCGGTCAGCCCTTCCCCTAGCCCCTGGATCACCGGCTCCTGGCGCACAGTGGTTCCGCCCTCGATGGCTGTGATGGTGGCTATCATGTCTACCGTATTGCCTTCCAGGACAGTGACATTCTCCGGCACAATCAGTTGCAGCCGCTGTTGGATTTCTCCCGTCGCGCTTGCCAACGAGACCGGCTCGGTTTCCACAAACCCCGGCACAGCAGCCAACGCTTCGGCGCTGCCCAACAGCACCACGGTAGACGGGTTGACGCGCACTGAACTCAACCGGTAGCCTGCGGCGGGCTGGCCCACCAGGTTGACACGCACTGCCACCTCCTTGCGCCCTGGCCACTGCTCCACCGGAACCACGACACGGACCACGGTCGGGTCCGCCGTCACGCGCGGCACTGGCTGTCCCTGCGAATTCTGCGGGATCACAGACTGGCTGCGCTCCACCTGGCTTTTGGCATTGCGCAGATAGACCTCGGCCTTGGCCATGACGACCTGATCCACCTGGGTCTCCGGGCCAGTCACGCGCACGCTGGCCGGGTCCACCAGAGGGGGCTGCCAGTCATAGCCAAAGGCGGTGCTGTCCATCACATCCACTCGCACCGGGACCGTCTTGGTGACAACCTCGTCAAGCTGCACACGCAGTTCTTCACGCTGCACAGAAACGATCTCGACCTGAGGGTCCACCACTTCGACCCGCACCGGGACATCATGCACCCCTGCCCCCAGCCCGGACAGATTGAGGTAGGCGGTAAAGTCATCGACCTCCAGGTTTTCCCATGAACTCCTGGGCGCCTGGATCGTCACCTGCACTGTCTCCCGGCTCAAATCTTGTACAGTCTGCAAATCTTCGTCTAGGCCACGCACTGTCACAGGCAAACGCTCGCTAAAGACGCCTTGCTGAATCGGATTTTGCTGATTGATCGCGAGCAACCAGACGATCAACCCTAGAATCACGGCGAGGAGGATCGTGTTAATCTCCTCTGCCCAGCGGCGCCAGCGAGTTCGTGCCGTGCGATGTACAAACGTATCCAAATCGATCCCCGATTACGGTCGATAAAAGTCACTCAGAAGCGTGCGAAGACGCCCACTGTCAATCCGCAAGATGCGCCCATTGCGCGCCACGGAGACGCCGCCGGTCTCCTCTGAGACCACAACCGAGAGGGCGTCGGCCTGCTCAGTCACACCGATAGCCGCGCGATGGCGCGTGCCCAACTGGCTGTCACCCAACTCGCGTTGGGTCAGCGGCAGCACACAGGCAGCCGCCGCAATGCGTTCCCGGCTCACGATCACAGCGCCATCATGCAGTGCGGTGTTTGGGAAAAAGATCGTGGTCAACAACTCCGACGACACCGCGGCATCCAACGCCACCCCACGATCAATATAATCGCCCAGCCCGGTTGATCCCTCAAAGACGATCAGCGCGCCGGTATGACGCTCCGACATCTGTTCCACCGCCTTGATCACCTCGTTGACCAGCGTTTGGGTCGTGGTGTTGTCGTTGCGCCGGACGAGCAGCGGCGCAGTGCGCCCCACACGTTCCAGGGCGCGGCGCAGTTCGGGCTGAAAGATCACCGGGATCGCCACCAGGATCACAGCGGCGCTGTTGCTGATCAGCCAGGTAAAGGCAGTCAACTGCACCACCTGGTTCACAATGGCCGTTGCCAACGCCAATACCAACAGCCCGCGCACCAATTGGATGGCCTGCGTCCCCCGGAAAAGACGCAGCATCCAATAGAAGATCAAGGAGACCAGCGCCACGTCCAGGAGGTTACGCCAGTCTTGTAAACGGCTGAGCGAGATCAAAATTTCAGTCATTTCAGGCCAGCTGCACACCTCCTATCAGATGCGCCAAGATCGCCTTCTGGGCATGCAGGCGGTTGTGGGCCTGGGGAAAGAGCAGGCTTTGCGACCCGTCGGCCACCTCATCGGTGATCTCCTCCCCGCGGTGTGCAGGCAAACAGTGCAGCACGCGCACATCCGGGTTGCGCGTGCGTGCGACCAATGCCTGGTTTAGCTGGTAAGGCGGAAAGACGGAAAGACGCGCCTCGCGCTCCGCCTCCTGGCCCATGCTCGTCCAGACATCGGTATAAAGCACATCAGCGCCTACCACGCCATCCAGGTCGTCGGTGACAAGCACGTCGGCATCGGTCTCTTCGACCAACGCCTGATCGGGCTGATACCCTTGCGGCGCGACCACGCGCATCGACATGCCCACCTTGCCCGCGGCCATCAGCAGGCTGGTCGCCACATTGTTGCTGCCATCCCCTACATAGACCAACGTCAGCCCGGCCACCTGACCAAACTCCTCCCAGATGGTGAAGATGTCGGTCAATGCCTGGCATGGGTGGCTGTAGTCACTCAGCCCGTTGATCACAGGGCATGTGCCCCATTCCGCCATATCAATCAGGTGTTGATGATCAAAGACGCGCGCCATGATCGCGTCGGCGTAGCCGCTCAACACGCGCGCCACATCGGGCGCGCTCTCACGGCTGCCCAACCCTACTTCTTGGGGCGAGATATAAAACGCATGGCCGCCCAGGTGCTGCATCCCCATTTCAAAACTGGCGCGGGTACGTAGGCTCGGCTTCTGAAAAACCATCGCCAACGCCTTGTCGGTCAGAATGGGCGCGTTCCGTCCCAAACGACTGCGCTCGTCCTTTAGTTCCTTCGCCAGCCGCAGCAGCCCCCAAAACTGATCCGTACTGACCGACTCGATATCTAAAAAGTGAGACAAAGGGGGGATCGCCATACCGTTTGCTCCTACAGCGGTGTAAGTTTGGGAATGAGAAAGGGCCTTCATCAACCACTATCTACGCCAGCAGACCGCGACGCCTGGCCTCGTCCTCGCCAATCACCGGGTTGGAGAGCGCGCCCAGCCCCTCTACCTCGACCGTCATCACATCGCCCGGCTGCACAGCGCCCACGCCAGCCGGTGTGCCTGTCAACACCAGGTCGCCCGGCTCCAGCGTCATAAAGCGGCTGACAAAGGCCAGGACGCGCCCGATGGAATAGATCATCAATGCCGTGTTGCCGTCCTGGCGCACCGCGCCATTGACGAGACAGCGCACCTGGCGATTGGCCGGGTCAAAATCAGTTTCCACCCACGGGCCGACGGGCGCAAAGGTGTCAAAGCCTTTGCCGCGCGTCCATTGGCCGTCCTTGCGCTGTAGGTCGCGCGCCGTCACATCATTGGCGATGGTGTAGCCAAAGATGGCGCTCGCCGCGTCCTCTTCGCGCAAATTGCGCACCCGGCGACCGATCACCAACGCCAGTTCGCCCTCATGGTCCAC
>CAZYQJ010000619.1:2770-3694 GCA_964649925.1 uncultured Litorilinea sp. | reverse complement strand
CTTGACGCCCGAGCGGCACGGCGCCATGAAGGTCAAGGTGGGCGAGACAGCGCGCATCTTCTTTGTCTGCGGCGGGCCGAATCTAGCCTGCAATTTCCACCCGATCGGCAACGTCTGGACGAAAGCGTGGCGCGAAGGGGCTATCATGAGCACGCCCGAACGCTATGTGCAGACCGTGGCCGTGCCGCCGGGCAGTTGCTTCATCGGGGAGATGGAGTTCCCGGTGCCCGGTCCGGTCAAGCTGGTCGACCATGCCCTATCACGCGTGGTCGGCAAGGGCATGCTTGGCATCATCGAAGTGGAGGGCGAGCCTCGTCCCGATATCTTTACCCCAGACCTGCCCGGTGACCCGGCTAGCTGACGATGCCGCGGGGAGTGGACGCGCTAAGGGGCAGGATGAGTACCCTCACAAAGTACCTCCTGCGCCTTAGCATTTCGCATACGGCCTGCGGAAAAAGAGATTCAGATTTGCGCTCGCGCAACGAGCTCCGGCCGTATTCGGCGTAGCGTGTTGGGCATAGGCGTCGCATCGTAAGGGGCTGGGGCGCTTTGCACATGTGACCGGCGCGTACCGGGCAGCCGCTCAACCACTCAATCGAAAGGTGATCGTATATGCAACCCAGGATTTCCTATTCAGCCGTTGCGCCAGGTGCAGGCCAGGCCATGATGGCGCTAGAGAAGTACGTGCGGCATAGTGATTTAGAGCCGAGTCTCATAGAACTGGTGAAGCTGCGTGCATCACAGATCAATGGTTGTGCATACTGTATCGACATGCACACCAAGGATGCCCGTGCCGCCGGGGAGAGCGAACAGCGGCTATACGCGCTCACCGCTTGGCAAGAAACGCCCTTCTATAATGCGCGCGAACGGGCGGCGTTGGCTTGGACCGAAGCGGTGACGCTTATCGCTGGCGAACACGTCCCT
>CAZYQJ010000619.1:0-2760 GCA_964649925.1 uncultured Litorilinea sp. | reverse complement strand
AGCAAGCGCGCGAGCATTTCGACGAGAAGGAACTCGTCGATTTGACCCTAGCAGTGATCGCCATCAATGGCTGGAACCGGTTGGCAATCAGCTTCCGAACTGTGCCTGGCACTTATCAGCCCGCCCAAAAACACCGAGCGACAGAAAGTGAGCGAATGTAGCATGGCTGCCGAAACAGTCTATCCATCTGTAACCAAGGAACTATCGAGCAAGCGAGCTTCCCTAGCCCCGGAGACCCATGATGCGTTCGTGGCCTTTAGCCGGCAAGTCTTCACCGATGGGGCGCTGTCCGAAAAGACAAAACACCTGATCGCCGTCGCCGTGGCCCACACTACTCAGTGCCCCTACTGCATTCGAGGCCATACCAAGCAGGCGCTGCGCCACGGGGCCACCCAGGAGGAAATCATGGAGGCAATCTGGGTGGCAGCCGAGATGCGCGCTGGGGGCGCCTACGCGCATGCCGCGCTGGCGATCGACACCATGGAGCGCATGGAGAAGGTCAAGAGCGAGTGAGCGCACCGCACAGATCATGAACTGACAGATTGTCGGGTTCACTGAAGGGGTCACAACGGGAGGAACAATACGTGTGATTCAGATCAAGCGCGCCTATGATCCGCCTGGACCGGAGGACGGCGTTCGTTACCTGGTCGACCGCCTCTGGCCGCGGGGTATCAAGAAGGAGGCGCTGCAGGCGGACGATTGGTTCAAAGAAGTAGCGCCCAGCGACGACTTGCGCCAGTGGTTCGGCCATGATCCGGCGAAGTGGCACGAATTCCGAAAGCGCTATTTCGCCGAACTAGACGCGCATCCTACGGCCTGGCAACCTCTGGTGGACGCCGCCCGCAACGGCAATGTAACTTTGCTGTATGGGGCGCGCGACCCTGAACATAATAACGCCCAAGCCCTCAAGCAGTACCTGGAGCAGCACCTTGAAGACTAGTTCAAGGTAAAGTCTTGCAAAGGCGCATATGCCCCCACTATCGTCTGGTGGCGGTGACAACTGCTGTCAGAGCTGAACGTCTCTACTGCCCGCAGCACGTTTCATGCTGCGCAGCATTGACCTGGTATAGCTGCTGGTTGGAGAGGTAACGCCTCTGTTGCGTTGCGCTTACGTACTATTTGCCCAAGTGGCAAAGCGCCAGCGGTCCAAGCATTTGGTCCGGAAGGTATCGTTGAAGCTTTCGATCGAGCAAGGGATTCTCCTACGGACTGCGAGTTTGATGGAGATCGTGCGGCAGTGCTGCTCACACAGCCATTGTTGCAGGGCAAAGGCAATCAACTCGGGGCCGTTGTCACTGCGCAGGTAGCTCGGTGCGCCGCGCCCCCAAAAAAACCAATGCCAAAGGCCCCCCGTTTTTGTCGCGGCGTGAGACTTATGTCGCAGTCCTCCAGCCGATTCCTCGCTACGTTGGACACATACGATGGGCCACACCGGCCCGGTTGTTTTGCAGACGCCCACAAAGGAGAGAACGATGACGCACCGCATTGTCGTGCTTGGCGCGGGTTTTGGCGGCCTGGTGGCCGCGCGGACGCTTGGCCAGCGACTATCCCCGTCTTCCCCTTATGAAGTTGTGCTGTTGGACCGCAGCGAAGCCCACGAATTGAAACCGAAATTGCCGGAGGCAGTGGGCGCATGGATCGACTGCACGGTCCACGTACCCGTCCAGGATGTGCTGGCAGACCAGCCGGTACGCTTTATACAGGCAGAGGTGCAGGGCCTGAACCCGGAGACCCATGAGGTGATCACCAGCGAAGGGCCGCTATCGTACTGGCGATTGGTCTGGGCGTTGGGCGCCTTGCCGGACTTTCAGCCCAATGGACAGTCGATCCCAGGGCTTTCGCCCGAGTTGGCCATCGCCCCCTACAACGCCGGGCAGGCGTGTCGCCTGCGCCGTCAGATCGGCGGCTTTCTGGCCCAGGCCGCCACACTTCCACCGGCAGAACGGCAGCCCCTGCTGACTGTGGTCATCGGCGGCGGTGGCTTTGTCGGCACGGAGATGGCCGGTCAACTGGCCGATCGTCTGGCTGCTCTGGCAAAGCGCTATCAGATTCCGGACGAGGAGATCCGCCTGATCTTGGTGGAACCCCGGCTCAGGCTGTTGGCCGATTTTGACGAGCGGTTGGGCCGGGCCGCGGCGCGGACCCTGGCGGCCAAAGGCGTAGACCTACGGCTCGGCGTGGGCCTGGCCGAGATCCAGCCCGACCACATTCTGCTCAGCGATGGCGCGCGCATCGACACACGCACGGTGGTCTGGGCAGGTGGCGTGCGCGGTCTTCCTTTGGCCAAAGCCAGCGGGTTTACGACTGACGCACGCGATCGCATCTGGGTCAATGCCACCTTACAGAGTGTTGACTGGCCGGAAATCTATGCCATCGGTGACTCCGCTCGCAGCGACTACCTGGAACGCATCCCCACGCTGGCCGGTTCAGGGCAAGCCGCGGCCGGACAGGGTGCAGCAGTGGCCCGGGCCATCTTGGCCGAAACCCGCGGCGAAGCGCCACGGCCGTATCATCTGCCCAAGCGCGGTGTAGTCACGCTGGTCGGACATCGTGACGCTGTTGCCCATGTCGGCCCATGGGCGCCGCTGCAGCCGGTGGCGCCGTGGCTCAAACAGGCTGCCATGCTCAGCCATCTGCGCCATTTGGGCGGCGTGCGATTGGTTCGCCGTCATTGGCACAGCACCCTGCTCCCCCTGGTCGCACCGGATCGGGTGGACCGCTACAGCCACGCCGGTGATGCACCCATTCCGGTGCACTTGC
>CAZYQJ010000618.1:0-3718 GCA_964649925.1 uncultured Litorilinea sp. | reverse complement strand
TCTGAATTTGTGTGGACATGTTTCTCCTTTTGATACTGTCTGACTGGCATCACGCGCTGAAAGATGCTGGAGGATGAGACGCCGAAAAGTTTAGCACAAACGTTCTTTTTGCGCAACAGGAGTCTGCTTCCTTTGCGAAAGAAAAGCTGCTGCAAAGAGAGAACCGGGGACGCATCCCCGGTTCTGTGATGACTTGTGAATTTGCGAGATGGCTTAGCACTCGCTGTAGCCGCAGACGGCGCACTTCCGGCAGCCCTCGACGTTGAGGAAGGCTGCTTCGCCACATTCAGGGCAGATATCGCCGATGGGCCGCTGGGCGATAGGCAGCGCCAACTGCTCGGCGGGCAGTTCTTCACGCACGGGGGGGAGGTCGCTCAGATAGTCGGCCAGCACTTGGGCGATCCCATCGGGCAGGCTGCGGACGCGTTTGGCCCCAAAGCCCAACGGACGTCCGCCGCCGATCCCGGCCATTTCGTCCATGACCCAGCGCAGCCGTTCACTGGGCGGCAGGCTGGCGGGCATCCGCAGCACCAGGCTGATCAACCGGCCAATCGCCTCGCTGACTGCGCTGACGTCGCTGCCTGCCTTGCCCACGTTGAGGAAGACCTCAAACGGTTCGCCGCGTTCGTCGCTGTTGACGGTGATGTAGGCTGTCCCCAGGGGAGTATCCTTGCGGTAGGTGCTGCCCCGGAGCAGCAGCGGGCGCGGGCGTTTGGTCATCGCCGGTTTGAAATCGCCGTTGCTGGGCGCGGCCTGGGTGGTCGTGCGGGCCGGTTCCCGGCTGCCTGCGCCGTTGGTATAGCCTGCATCGCCGCTCTGGCTGGCGGCGACGGGTGCGGCGGATTCCCCTCCCTTTTTCTCGCGGGTGGCCTGGGTCTCCAGCACGACTTCCTGGCGGCTGCCGGTGACGTAGACGGTCAGCCCCTTACAGCCCAGTTCCCACGCCAGCAGATAGGCCTTCGCCACGTCGTCCTCGGTCGCGCCTTCAGGGAAATTGCACGTCTTTGAAATACTGTTATCGACAAAGGACTGGATTGCGGCCTGCATCCGCACATGCTCTTCGGCGGTGATGTCGCTGCTGACGACAAAGGTATGGCGCATGTCGTCGGGCAGGTCGTCAATGTCCTGGCAACTGCCCACAGTAGCGACGTGCTGCTTGATGGCGGTTTTGCGCGCCTCGCTGAGTGCGGTCTGATTGAGCGCCTGCTCGAAGAGCGGGCTGGTATAGACCAACTCGACATTCTTGTCACCGTCCTTGAAGTGGCGGATATAGCCCAGCGCGAAGACCGGTTCGCAGCCATAGCCTTCGCAGCCGCAGACCGTGGCGATCGTGCCCGTGGGCGCGACAGTGGTCTGGGCAGCGTTGCGGATGCCGTGATCCCGGATGCCCTGCACGATGGCGTCCCAGTCGAGCGCGGGACGACCCCAATCGCGCGTAAAGGAGAAGAGCGGGGTGGGGGGCTGCCACTTCATGCCGTCGGGCTGTTTGGCGTCATAGATGCTGCCCTCGAAGGCTAGGAAGGGGCCGCGGCGCTCTGCCAACTCAATGCTCTTTTCCATGCAGTGGTAGCGCACGAATTCCATGATCTGCCCGGCGAATTCCTGGCCTTCTTCGCTGCCATACCGGATGCCAAGTTTGTACATCATATCGCCCAGCCCCATGATGCCCAGGCCGATGCGCCGGGCGCGGTAAGCCGCGGCGGCCACTTCGGGCACAGCCGGAACATAGGCGTTGGCGCTGACCACGTTGTCGAGGAAATGGGTGCTTTCGTGCACCGACCGGCGCAGCAGATCCCAATCCACAACCGGCTTGCCCTCGGCATCCTGGGTAACGTGCTCGCCCAGGTTGATCGACCCGAGGCAGCAATTTTCGTAAGGGCCAAGCCACTGTTCGCCACAAGGATTTGTTGCTTCCAGATCGTACAGGTGGGGAACAGGGTTGCTGCGATTGGCGGCATCGATAAAGAGCGCGCCTGGTTCGCCGTTGTGATGGGCGTGGCGGATGATCTTGGCAAAGAGGTCGCGGGCACGCACGATCCGCTGGACTGCACCGTTGCGCGGGTTGCGGAGTTCAAAGTCGGCGTCATCCTTGACGGCCTGCATGAATTCATCGGTGATGGCGACTGAGATGTTGAAGTTGGTAATCGACCCTTCTTTGGCCTTGCTCTCGATGAACTCTTCGATGTCGGGATGGTCAACGCGCAGCACACCCATATTGGCCCCGCGGCGGGTGTTGTGTGTGACAAGGCCATTGGCTAGATAGGTGTGATTTTCGTCCACCTCCAGGTCGAGTGTGAGCGCTTCACCCGCCGGTTCCACCTGTTCCACCTGAACAAACCACAGGTTGTCAACAGGTCGTGCGCGTCGAGCGAATTCGAGATGCTGCTGGGCAAGCAAACGGTAGCCGCTCAATGTCAACTGGCGTTCACTGCGGGCATAGCGCAGCAGTTTGCGGCGCAGCGGGCGATCCGTTGCCGTGAAGTGCCGTCCCTGGCCGCGATGCTGGCGATCATGCTGAGGGAGCGTGATGCCTTCCAGCACGGGGGCCATCCACCATTGCGCGTGCGGAAGCAGGTAACTCTGCTCACGTTGCAGGTTCGGTTGATAGGCAGCGCAGCGCGTGAGGCGGCTGCGTGGATCGCAGCCAATGAAGGCCTGCCATGTCTCCAACGCCACATGCGAATCGAGCCGCACGTTCCACTGTGGGGCCGTGCCAAGCCGGGCGCTTTCGCTGTGTTGCCGCAGCGTGACAGGACATCCCAGCCCGATCAAAAGCGTTGCTACCTCTTGGGCCAAACGGTAGGATGTGGTGCTGAGTTGGGGATAGCCATGCGAGATCGCGCCATCCGCTTCGAACAACCCGCGCAGGTAGGCGCCAACCACAAATGCCGGGCTTTGGCGCACAAGTCGAGGCACGGTGACCTCTGAACTGCGCGCCTTGGTCAGCCCGTTCATGGCGAGGAACTCCTTGACCGCACGGCTGTCCACGATAAAGGTCGTGGAGGCGTCATCGGGCTTCTGCTGGCGATGCACGGTGCAGCCGGGAAAGACCTGCTGGATACGTTGCGGGAGTTCCTCCAGTAGATAGGAGTCATGGCTGACAGTAAAGCCGACCCGGTGATCCGTTTCCGCTTGGGCAACAAAGCCATCGCCTGCTAGATAGCCTAATAGGAAGGCAAGCGATTCATCCAGGGTTGGCGGGAAGTCGGGCATGACCTGGTTGCCGTGTCGTCGCTGTGGATGGCGCAAAGACTGGAGAGTCCCCTGGTGCTGGCCGAGCATGACCAGAATCGAGTCGCCAGGCTGCACCTGATCCAGTCGCCGCCATACCGGGCCGTCCGCGCTCATCACCTTCACCTTGTGGTTGTAGGTTCCAGTGAGGGTCAACCCTTGCTTGGTCGTCACTTTGAGGACGGGGGCGACCCCATTGTTGTAACCGCGAGGGGATATGCGCTGGCCTTCGTCGGTCGCCACAGCCAGTTGGTGATCCTGCCAGCCGGCGATTTCTGGATCGACCACCTCGTCGAGCCGGAGCAGGCCCCGGTCGGTAAAGACCAGTGTTTCGGGCAGGAGACACCCTCCCTGTGCGATATCGCCAAAGGCCTGATCATAGACGCGCAGGAAGCCGACCGGGCCGGTGGCGCGGCCTGCTGAGGTGTGGACGACATCCCCCTTGGGGCGCAGACGGCTGAACGAGAAGCCGTTGCCGCCGCCGGTC
>CAZYQJ010000617.1:0-3734 GCA_964649925.1 uncultured Litorilinea sp. | reverse complement strand
ATGTCCATCCCCAGGATCGTCCGTCGGATAGTTGATTCACTCGGCACCCGCTTGCGCTTGGGCGACAAACACTGGAGCAGTTCATCGGTGTGGCGGTTGGCCCATGCTGCCATGTCTGAAAATGTCCGATGTCCCGCCAGCATCGCCGCCGTCGCTATCGTCATCAGATAGCGCCATTCATACCATTGTCCACGAGCGTCACGCGGATCCGGAATCACTGCCAGATAGTCCATTAACGTGATATAGTTTTGCTTGCTCATCGGGTACGATCTCCTTTCGCTTGCCAACGAATCTTGATTGTACCTGATGAGTTCTCATCTTGAATCTGCCCTAGCCACGCGCTGCAGCGCGCTCGTTTGCAGCCTGTATCTCAAGGTTCCTAGCCGCTGCGAAGTAGCTGTCACAGTTCCGATCCAGCCGCGTCGAAGCCAATCCTGCAATAGTGCGCCTGCTTGCCTTCAGGTGGAGGCGTGGTATGCTGAGTCAACAACCAACCACTCGCTTGGTCAAACCACTTCACGCTGCACAGGGGTAGACCCTTGACCCAACTTCATGCAACCCAACTCGACGCCCACGCACTCACGCCAACGGCGCGCGAACAAGTTTATCGGCGCAACTTCGGCTATTTCCTCGCCGATACGATCCTGTTTAACTTAGCGATGGGCATCATCGGCGCGACTACCGTAATCCCCGACTTTGTCCGCCAGCTCACCAACTCGGAGATCTTGATCGGCCTATCCGGCAGTATGTTCACCGTCGGCTATATGCTGCCGCAGTTGTTCGTAGCCCGTTATATCGTCCGCTATGCGCGCAAAAAGTGGTGGTTCGTCGGCCCCAATATTCCGGTACGCCTTGTGATCTTGCTCTTTGCCGTGATCACCGTATGGCTAGGGCAGGGCAAGCCAGGGGCGATCCTGTTGGCCTTCTTCATCTGTTACGGCATCGCGGCCTTGGGCGATGGATTGGTCGGTGTGCCCTGGGCGGACTTGGCCGGGACCAGCCTGAACAACCGCTGGCGGGCACGCATGTTTGGCTTTGCAGACGCCATCACCGCTGTGATCATGCTGGCAATGGCGCCGCTGATTGGGATCGTGCTGAGCGAAACCGGACCCGAATTTCCCAACAACTATGCGCTCCTGTTTGGCCTGTCGGGCCTTCTGTTTGCCATCTCGATCGTGCCGGGCCTGTTCTTTCACGAACTGCCGGGCAGCCAAGCGATCATGCAGTTGCCCACGATGAAGGATTTCGTCTCCCACCTGGGCACGGTGCTGCGCCAGGACCGGCCCTACCGGGCTTTCATCATCCTCCGCCTGTTCACCAGCCTGTTTACGATGGCGCTTCCCTTCTACGTTGGCTATGCGACGGTGGAGCTAGGGCTGTCAAGCGCGGTGGCCGTGCCTGTGTTGCTGGCAATGCAGACAGCCGGCGGCCTGGCTGGAGCCTTAATTTACGCCTGGCTCGGCGCGCGTGACAATGTGCTGTATATCCGCCTGGCCGTGCTGTGCGCTGCCCTGCTGCCTACCAGCGCGCTCCTGGCCGGGAGCCTGGGGCCGCTGCCGCTCTATATCGGCTTTCTGGTGTCCGGATTGGCGACCGGCACCCTGCTGTTCTCCAGCTATACCAACTGGGTCGTGGGCTATGCACACGACGACCAACGCCCGATCTATGTGGGACTCTCCAACACCGCTGCTGCCGTATTCACCCTGCTTGCCCCGCTCATCGCCGGGACGATTGCCCAAGAGGCTGGCTATCGTGCCTTATTTGCGGTGGCACTGGTCATGGCCTTGAGCGCGCTCTTTGTGGCGCTGCGCTATTTGCGCAATCAACCGGCGTAAGCCGCATCGCGCCCACCCTGTGCGGATGCAGACACTTACCCAGACGCAGGCTGGCCTGCAGGCTGAAAGCTGGGTTGGTCTATGTGTATGGGCGGCGCAAGGATCAGCGCCGAGGGCACGCGTGCCGGTTCGGCCAGCCGCAACATCTGATAGCCGATGCCGGACAACCCTCTCATCAGTCCAGGCACTGTGACCGCTTGCGGCACACTACAACGCCAGCCATCCTGCTCGATACTGGCGACGACCCTAGCTGCCAAATCGTCTATCTGCGTGTGCAGCCAGGGGGCGTCGGCGCGCCTCGCTGCCAGCGTCATCAGGTCAAGGCTGCCCAGGGAACCCTGGATCAGCGAGTGGGGCTGCCGAACAACATCATTCTGGAGCGCGGGGATGATCCTATCGAGTTCATCGTACAACTGTGGGGTCTCCACATATGACTGGACACACCAACGCGCCAGCCCAAGCTGCACTGCGGTTGAGGGGTCGTGCCGTTCGGGGTGATGCGCCGCCATCGACGCATAGCGGCTGCGCTCATACTCAATGGCCTGCTGCGCCGCCTGCCGGTAATCCGCTCTTCCGGTTACGGAAGCTAACGCCAGTAGCGCCCACGCGATCCCGGTAATGCCGTGCGCCAAGCCAAGCAGCGGGCTGTCCCCATACGCTGGAAGTTCCCACCCTAGACCGTGATCTTGAGGCTGTGCAGACGCCAGCAGGTGATCCCCGCACGCCGTGGCTACTTGCAGCGCATGATCAGACAAGGCGCGATCGGATCGAGCGTGGTGATGGAATGCCAGCAAGGCGATGATCGCCCCGGCAGATCCGCGCGCAACATCGAACTCATCATCCTGCGCGATATGACTCGCAAGAGTGTCCACAAGGGTCGCGGCGTGGGAACGCACTGCCGGATCGTCCCATAACGCGCTGAGGTGGGTAAACGCATAGAGGACGCCGCCCCACCCATAATATCCCCCGATTTTCAACATCTCCGTGTCCAGCATTTCGGCCTGCCACACCAAAGTGTTCATGGCGCGACGTGCGAGCGCGGTATAGCGTTCTTCGGGAACAAGCGCACCCGCATAGGCCAGGAACATGGCAACACCGGCGATGCCGTTGTAGAGGTCAATCCCCAAGGGCCGGATCGTCCAGGTCTGATTATCCAACAGTTCCAGGCCAACCCAGGAGGCATCCTCATCGCCGTGGATGGCAGCAGCGACCAGATGATCGGCAATGGCCCGCACGTTTGCCATGAGCCGTGCATGGCTCACGCGATCTTTGATCTCCGGCACTGGCTGCGGGATCAGTTGATCAGCGGTTTGGTCGGCGGCCAGCGTAGCAAACGAGGCGCGAATAAACCACGTCTGAAGGCGCAGGTCGTCCTCATCCATCTGCTGCAAGCGGCGGTGAACCACCGTCATGCCATCTTCATGCAGCACACCGTCGATGGCTTCGCCGCTGCCTCCAAACAATGTCAGTGACGCCGGATGCGTCGTAAAGAGAGGAATATCCCCTTGATGCAGGCCTGCCAGTTCCGCCTGGACGACAAGGGCCAAATAGGGACGTTCAACGGTGGCGATCCACAGCCGGTCCAGAAAAAGGTCTCGTTCCAGCGCATCGCGCAGCATATCGGGGTGAAAGCTCTCAAAGAGGAGTTGATCATAGGTGCGTGTCTGCCGCAAAAGAACGCGGATCTCGTCGTGGGCAAACCGGCGGATTGGCCCATCGTCCGCCAGCAGGTCGGCGCGCTGGTCGGCCAACAAACGGTACACCCTGACAAACCCAGCGATTACATCATCCACGTAATCAGCCGCATTGAGTTCGGCCCCATTGAGGGTTGGGCGATGTGCGCCGCCGGATATCTCGACGCGTTGGCGCACGTAACGCATGGCGTCCGTGCCCATGCCG
>CAZYQJ010000616.1:0-3738 GCA_964649925.1 uncultured Litorilinea sp. | reverse complement strand
TGGGCGGCATCGCCAGCATGCTTCCCCGCGAGCCTACCTTTTGGAACTATGAGCGGGTGGCGATGTTGATCCCGCTGGGCCGCAACACGCTCAACTCCGCTGTGGTGGCGACCGTGGGCACGCTGGTGACGGTTTTTCTGTGTTCGCTGGCAGGCTTTGCCTTTGCCAAATATGACTTTCCGGGCAAGAACGCCCTCTTCCTGCTCCTGCTGGCGACCATGATGGTTCCCCCGGAGGCAGGCGTTGTGCCGGTCTTTATCATCATGCGCGCCCTGGGCTGGATCAATAACTTGCTATCGCTGATCGTGCCCACGGCAGCCACGGCCATTGGCATTTTCTATATGCGCCAATACATCTCCAGTTTTCCCAATGAGGTCATGGAACAGGCGCGGCTGGACGGATGCAGCGAGTTTCGCATCTACTGGAATATCGTGGTGCCGGTGGTGGCTCCTGCGCTGGCGGCGTGGGCTTCGCTGGCGTTCATCGCCCGCTGGAACGACTTTTTCTGGCCGCTGCTCTTCATGCGCACACGCGAGATGTATACACTGATGGTTGCGATTTCGATCCTGCCCGTGAGCGAAGGGCTGTCCACTCCCTGGCCGGTGATCATGGCCGGGGCGACGCTCTCCGTTGCGCCGCTGATCCTGATCTACTTCTTCTTGCAGCGGTTCCAACAGGCTGGTTTGGCGTTGGGTGCGACCAAGGGATGAGGCGGTGGAGGGGTGTTCGCCCTGCGCCAGCAGCCGAACCGCTGTCGCCCGCTGGCGCACTTCCGGGCGCTTGTCTCGTTTAGTTTGACTTGTTGCGGCTGATTCAGGTGGAAGGCGAGGGGTATGGGCACTGTGCCCATTCTATCCCGCTTCTCCTTTTGTTCTGAATCGCCAAATCTGTTACCAACTAGTGTTAAAAGCGACTATGTATAGATCAGATAGGCCGTTGCTGTACACGCTCGATTGACCCGAAACCGGACCCAATGGGCGCTGAACCCGCTGGGGAACTCATGATGAATGTACCCGCCCGGAGGCACGTCAAACGAGGCATACGGCTTCCACAGCCCGATACCCAGAAAATCCACTTCCACCGTAAAGGTCACGCTCTGGTCAGATTCCTGCGTCAGGTGCAGCCCCTTCTGGTCAAAGCCGGTCATCAGGTAAGGATCGGAGGGGGTATCCGGCTCAACTGCCGTCTGCCACCACGGCCCGCCCCAGCCGGACGGCTTGCCGAACTGCCAGAGATCGTCAGTTTTGCCAAACCACAGATTTGACTGCGGCTCCCCGGCCAGGTGATTGGCCCCATGATGCGGGCTGGCGTTGTCACTCCCCAGCACCAACATCCCGCGATAGGTGCAGAAGTCACCCAGCACCCAAAGATGCGTCGAGATGGGCCGGATGCCCCAGACGCGATTGCCGTAGGCCCAGGGGGAGAGTTCATAGAACATGCCGTGACAGTCCATCAGCAGCCGCTCATGTTCGGTTTCCCGGATGCGCGGCCATTCGGTCTGCCACATATGGTCAAACGTGTGGCTGGCCTTAGGCAACCGGTAACGTCTCCAACGCCCGTCCGCTTCGGTAAAGACCTTGAGAATGGCCGAGGCGCGGTCCCAGCCCGTGGCGAAGATCGTGCCGGAAAAGGTTCCTCGCCCGGTCACCTCGACAAAGGCAGTACGCTCCAGCACCGTCCAGCGCGTGCCGTCCCATTCTGCCAGGCGGCCTGCGCCTTCATGGCCCTCAAAGTCGTAGATGTCGTAGGTGTTGTTGGCGACCACCACGCGGCCAAAGGCGGAGTAGGCCGCCTTGAAGTGTGCATAGTCGGTAGGCGTCTGTGCATAGCCGCGCGGCAGGTCGAACTGCTGGACTAGGTCGGCTAGCTGGTGGACCTCCAGCGTATGCACGTTCATCTCGAAGAACTCGCCCTCCATGCCCAACAGGTAGACCATCTCCTCTGGGTTGTGAAGATGGGTCATGGTGGAGCAAAGGCGCACATCGATCAGCGGCTCAATTGTCCGCACGTTGCGGTCGCTGTCGATGACGTGCGGGCCGATGATCAACTGGTTGCTGGGGAAATGGACATAGCGATTGGTGTACGTACCCACCTGGCTTTCGGCGCGCTTAGTCATGCGCAGTTCAGGGTCGATCTCATACAGCCCAGTACCAACGCCGGTGCGCCTGGTGTGCGACACATAGGTGATGGCCCACAAGCGGTCGGCCCAGGCCATGAGTGCACCCACGCCGCACTCGCTGCGCGGCGGGCCGAGTTCAGCAGTCAACGCAAGGTGGGGAAAGACGCCGCTGACGTTAAGCGGCGGTTGTGTTTCGTCCGACACAGACATACGGGATAATTCCTTTGAAGTGATCTAAGTTGTGTGAAGGCGCGGCCAGGATTGTTATCCTAGGCAGGGCTGGTGGCCCAGACAGGCGCATTCGCTTCATAGGCGCGCACCTCGCAGATGCGAGCATGGTCCAGCCCGTTTGTGGCGGTGACGGTGATGCGCAGCGCGTCTACACCTGCTTCCGGCGAGACCTCATGTACACGGCGGCGCTGGTAATTGCCGGATATCTCTGCCAGCGGCTGCCAGCGGCCTGCCACGCGCCCTTCGATCCGGTAGTCGCGCACCGTTTCCGGCTGCGGCTGCCCCCACACCATCCGCTCCAGAAAGCCGTCCGAATGGCTGAGCGTGAGGGGACGGTGCATCCCCGTATCGAAGATGAGTTCTACCGTACCCAGTTGGATCGGGCGATCCCAGGCCAGTTCCAACCAGGCAGGCATCCCTTGGGCCGGGTCGCTCATCCAGCGGTGCGTCCCAGGATGGGCGCGCTGCGGCGGCGCGCCCAATGCACCGTGGACAGCGCGTGTCTGTCCCGACAGCACATTGGCGGGCGCACCCGCCGGGAGGGCGCTGGACGCGCTGACCGTCGCCAGCCGCGCGCGGTCGTGCGGGTCTTGGTTGCAGACGCCAATGAGGTAGGCGTCATCACGCAGCAGACGCTGTTGGATGGCCTGGATTGCCTGGGGACTGGACGCGAGGGCAGCTGGTTCCATCCCGTGCTGGACGGCATAAGCGGCAGCCACCCCGACCCCCTGCCCGATCACGGCGCAGGTTGCCATCACGCGCGTCGAGGCAAAGGCGACATGGGTCGCAGAGATGTTGCGACCGGCGAACATCAGGTTCACGGGGTCGGATGACACGCAGGCACGCAAGGGGATATCGTAGAGATAGGGCAGCGGGGTGGGCGAAAAAGGCGCTTGCTGCGGATCGTCCATTCCTTCCGGCGGGTGGAGGTCAATCGGCCAGCCGCCATAGGCAATCGCATCGGCAAAGGCGCGCGGTTCACCACGTTCGCCCTCGACCGGGAGCAGATCGTCCTGGCGCAAAACATATTGGCCGATAAAGCGGCGGCTCTCGCGCTTGCCGGGCAGAAAGCCAAACCACTCCAGCGCCCAGTTGTCCGCGCCGTGGTCGCCGCCATTCTTCACATGGTCCCACACGCCCATCAGGATGGCAAGCAGTTCGTCGCGAATCCGCTCGTTATCCTTGATGGTGTCCAGTTCGCCTCCCCATTCAAGCCACCAGTAGCCATACTCCAGCCCGCGATCCAGCCCCACGCTGCCATGCGGCCGGTGGCGCAGGTCGTCATCGGTGATCTTGCGCGCCCATGGCGGCGGGACAAAGGGGACCGGTTTTCCCATATCGCGCGCTTGAAAGAGCAGGGTCGAGCCGAGCGTCTTGCGGTCGGCGAT
>CAZYQJ010000615.1:0-3742 GCA_964649925.1 uncultured Litorilinea sp. | reverse complement strand
GAGCCGCTAGGCTGGCTGCGAACGTAGTCCGGAGAGCCGCCATGCATTTCCGCCTGCTCGCCCTCGCTCTTTTGGTGCCCGCATTGTCGTGGCCGGCATTCGCACAGGACAGGCCTGAAGCTCCCGTCCCGAGCCAGTGCCTCGCCATCGCCCAGCAACTGCCCAGGGTCCACTACGCGTCCTATCTGACAGCGCAGGCTATCAGCGGCGACGCCGTCACCATCACATATGCCGGGCATTCCACCTACGTCATCGAAACGCCCGCCGCGGTTCGCATTGCGACAGATTTTTCCGGCTATTACGGCGCTGATCCGCTGCCGCAGGTGGTCACGATGAACAAGGCTCATCGGACGCACTACACCGAGCTCCCGCCTCCCGAAATCGAGTACGTGCTACGCGACTGGAACCCACAAGGCGGACCCGCACGCCACGCTCTGATGGTCGAGGATATCTACATTCGCAACGTTCCCACGGACATCCGTAGATGGGACGGCGGGCTTGAGGCGGACGGCAACTCGATCTTTATCTTTGAAGTCGCCGGCCTTTGCATCGGACATCTCGGACATCTGCATCACCACCTCGAAGACGCGCATTATGCAGCGATCGGACGGCTGGACGTGCTGATCCACGCCGCCGGGCTGTTGGTGGACCGCACCCTACCCGACAAGGAACCCGCCCAGTTTGACCTGGTCTTCGACGTGAAGGCGGATGGCTTCTATCACCTGCTGCACGCGGCTCAGGGGATGCCCATCGGGGCGACGGTGGCATTTAGTTCGGTGGCGGGGCGCTTTGGCAACAACGGCCAGACCGATTACAGCGCGGCCAATGACCTGCTCTGCAAGCTGACCAGCAGCCTGCGCGCCTGGCGGCCTGACACGCGCGGCCTGGTCATCGACTGGACCGCCTGGGCCGATATCGGCATGGCGGCGCGCGGGTCGGTGGCGCAGATCATGGATGCGCTGGGGGTGGATATGCTGCCCCCTGCGGTGGGCATCCCCACGGTGCGCCGTGAACTGCTGGCCGGAAGCCGCGGCGAGGTCGTGGTGGCCGGGCGGCTTGGCCCCTGGCTGGACGAGTTGGACCCGACCGGCGGGCTGGACACGGAAAAGGCACAGGCGGCCCTATCTGCACAGCCACAGCCGCCGCTGATGGTGGGCCGGGTGACCGCCGCGGGCCTGTACAGCGGCATCACGGTAGAGACTACGCTTGACCCCAAGGTGCAGCCGTTTTTGTATGACCATGCCCCCGACCCCGGCGTGCCCTGGCTGCCCGGCGTGATGGCATTGGAAGCGATGGCCGAGGTCGCTGCGCTCTTTGCGCCGGGTTATACCGTGGCCGCGGTCGAAGCGGTACGCATGCTGGGCGCGTTCAAGTTCTTCCGCATGGAGCCGCGCACCCTGCATCTACACAGCCAGGTCGTGGCAGACCGGGCAGGTGAACTGGTGGCGCATGTGATGCTGCGCTCACAGACGCCCCCGGCGCGCGACGGGCTGCCCGCACGCAGCGCAGACCACTTCCAGGCGCGGGTGCGGCTGGCTGCCACGCCGCCCGCGGTTCCGCGCATGGCCTTTGTGCCGCCCGCTGACCTGCCCATCCCTGCCGGGCGCATCTATGACCGCTTCTTCCACGGCCCAGCCTACCAGGTGATCGAGTGCGGGCGGGTGGAGGCGAACGGCGCGGTGGCACAGTTGCGGTACCCGCTGCCCGCTGACACGCAACCGGCGGGCGCAGCCTGGCGCATGGCCCCGCGGCTGGTGGAGGCCTGTTTGCAGACAGCGGCGCTGTGGTCGCTGGAACAGCAGGGGGCAATGGCGCTGCCCGCAGGCATGGGCCGGGTGTCCGTCTATCGCCAACTGGATGAGGCGGGCGATGCACCGCTCTATGCTGTGGCGCACCCGGCTGCGGGTGGGACGACGTTTGAGGCGCAGGTTGTGGACGCGAGCGGGCGGGTTTATGTGGCGCTAGAGGGCCTGGTTACGGTGGCGCGGCCTTAAGGACATTTCACAGATTTCATCGCAATAGGCGCGAAGGATACAAAGATCAGAGAACAGAGACTATGATTCGTTGGCTTGTGCAATCTGTCGTAAACCATCCCGACCTGGCGGCAGGCCGTCCCCCTTGTGGTCTACTCAGCCATGTGGAGCAGGAGCGTTACGCCGGGTATCTCAACCCCAAGCGGCGGCGCGACTGGCTCCTGGGCCGGTGGACGGCGAAGCGGCTGATCCAGGCCCACTATGCGGCGACGGCAGGGTTTCATCCCGCCTTGGACAGTTTTACTGTGACCCAAGACCCGGACGGCGCACCTTATGCGGAAAGCTGCCATCCGGCGTTGGGCGGCAGCCACACATCGGGGGAGCCTCCGGCGCGTCTGCCGCTGGCGTTGTCGATCAGTCACAGCCACGGCTATGCGTTCTGTGCTGTCTGCGATATCGATTCGGCCCCAATCAGCCTGGGGGCGGACCTGGAACTCGTCGAACCGCGCGGCGCGGCGTTTGTGCGTGACTATTTTACCGACCGCGAGCAGTGCGCGCTGCGCGATACGCCCCCGGCTGTAAACGACCTGCTGGTGACGGCGACCTGGAGTGCCAAAGAGTCGGTGCTCAAGGCGCTGCGGCTGGGGCTGCGTGTGGATACGCGCGTGGTGCAGTGCCTCGTACCGCCCATCCAGCCGCGCATGTGGTCCACTTTTTCGATTGACCTGTGCGGTGGTACGGCGCTGCCTCAGGCGGAGGCGCGGGGCGGGTTTACCGGCTGGTGGCGTGTGATAGACAACCGGCTGCGGCCCGGCACGCAGTTTGTGTTGACACTGGTGGCCCAGGGCTGCACGCTCTAGACGGTCATACAGAAGAATATGAGAGGGATGAGCGCGTGCCAGTTTGATCCACGCGCTCATCCCCGCGTCGCGGCGCGCACGCGTGGCCTGCGGCGACACGCCGCGCCTGCGTCGAGAAAGTTGCCCGATAGGGCGGCAGACCCAGTACAGGCGCGCCGCAGGCAAAACGCACATCGGTTTTTCGAATTGACGGGATGACTAAGAAAGCGAGGGGGACACTCCCTTGGAACGATATCTAGATAATCTGATGGCTCGCCGCAAGGTTGCTGCGGGCACAGACAAAGACAAGGAACGGCAGCACCAAAAAGGGCGGCTTTCGGCGCGCGAACGCATTGACCTGCTCTTCGACCCGGATACCTTTAACGAGATCGATACGCTGGTCGTGCCGCGCTATGACCGCTATCTGGACGGGCGCACGTCGCGCTATGGCGACGGGGTGATCACCGGCTTTGGGATGATCCACGGGCGGCGTGTCTTTGCCGCAGCCCAGGATGCCAGCGTCATGGGCGGTTCGCTGGGCGAGATGCACGCCAACAAGATCGTCAAGGCGATGCAGATGGCGATCAAGTACGGCTGCCCGTTTATCGCGCTCAACGATTCGGGCGGCGCGCGCATCCAGGAAGGGGTGGACAGCCTGGGCGGGTACGCGCGCATCTTTGACGCCAACTGTGAAGCGTCGGGCGTGATCCCGCAGATTTCGGTGATCTTGGGGCCATGCGCGGGCGGCGCAGTCTATTCGCCCGCGCTCACCGATTTCGTCTTTATGACCGAAAACAGCTATATGTTCATTACCGGCCCGAACGTGGTCAAGGCGGTGATGCAGGAGGATGTCACGCTGGAGGAGTTGGGCGGCGGGCTGATCCACAGCACCGAAAGCGGCGTCAGCCACTTCCTGGCGCGCGATGACCA
>CAZYQJ010000614.1:0-3743 GCA_964649925.1 uncultured Litorilinea sp. | reverse complement strand
AGACGCGAAATAACGGGTGTCTACCACAACGGTGCGCCAGGGAGTTCGCCTGACGCACCGATGATCGACGTTTCAGATCAGCGCCGTGGGATGATGATCCACAGCACGATATTGGGCAGCAGGCCGGGCAGCCCGCCGGGGATCATCAAGAGCAGGAAGGCCAGCCGGAACCAAACCGGGTTGATGCCAAAAAACTCGCCTAACCCGCCACAGACCCCGGCGACGATCCCATTCTGCCGCCGCAGTTCGTTGCGTTGCGTCGTCATGCTCTCTTTCCTCTCCACTCCATCCCGGCCTGGGCCGGAAGCTGTTTTCTGTTTCGATACACCCGCTCGTTTGGCCAGTGTCATTTCTATTCAACAGTACGCAGCATCGACCCAAATGTTGCAGGCGTGATCACACCTTCAGATCACACCCGGCTGCATCTACGCCGAGACGGGTGTCTTGGGCCAGATGGACTGATAGACCTCTACCAGCGTATCCATCAACTGATCCATCTTGGGGTCGATGACCTGACGCGTGGGGTCGGCGTCATACCATGCCTGCACCTCACGCGCCCCCTGGGCATAGGGGATGGTGCAGGTAAAGCCAGGGGCAATGCGTTTGATCTTGCTGTTGTCAAAGATCACGCTGTGCGCCTTGTCGCCCACCAGCCCCGCACCCCACACCGGGTCATAGGCCGCAATCAACTCGGATGGAATGTGCACCAGTTTGGGGTCGGGAACGCCCGCTGCGTCGGCGGCGATGCGGTAGATTTGATCCCAGGTGAGCAGTTCGTCGGAGGTGATGTGGAAGCTCTCGCCGATGGCGTGGTTGTTACCCAACAGCGGCACAAAGCCTTTGGCAAAGTCGCGGTGATGGGTCAGCACCCAGAGCGACATGCCGTCGCCATGCACCACGACCGGCTTGCCCTTCCGCATCCGATCCACGACAGTATAGCCGCCGTTGAAGGGGTACATGGTGCGGTCGTAGGTGTGCGAAGGGCGCACGATGGTGAAGGGGAAGCCTTCTTCTCGATAGGCGCGCACCAGCCTTTCTTCACAAGCGATCTTGTTGCGCGAATAGAGCCAGAAGGGGTTCGCCAACAGCGTGGATTCGGTGATGGGCAGGCCGCTGATCGGTTTCTGATAGGCCGAGGCCGAACTGATAAAGATGTACTGTTTGGTCCGCCCGCGGAAGAGGGCCAGGTCGGTCTCGATATGGTCGGGGGTGAAGGCGATCCAGTTGACCACGGCATCAAAGTTCAGGTCGCCCAGCGCGGCGCGGGCCGACTGCGGGTCGCGGATGTCGCCCTGGAGGGTGTGCAAATTGCTGGGGACGGGCCGGTCGGTGGTCTGGCCACGGTTGAGCAGATAGAGGTCGATACCCTGATCGACGGCCAACTGGGTGCAGGCTGAACTGATCTTACCGGTTCCGCCGATAAACAAGACGCGCATGGGACAACTCCTTATCAGGCTTGTCGGGCTAGCGTGGAATGAGAATGGATGGGCCAGGGCGCAGGCTGCGCCGTGATGTCGATAATGCGAGTGTACCAGAAGGCGGGAGGGGTTCAAAGCGCGGTGGGCGCTGCACAGATTCAGCCAGGGGAGAGACAACCAATGAGGCTAGCGCCCTGCCCCTACGCTTCGAGGGTACGCAGGGGCAGGGATGACCCCGTGTGCGGTCACACTGACGAATATTAATCTGGGACTTGTTGAAGCAGGCCGCTCCAGTCGAACTTGCCGTAATACCCGGCCAGGTCGGGCAGCGGTTCACTTGCACCCTCGACCGGGGTAGCGTCGCCCGTGGTTGGGTCGGCGGCCATCAGTTGAAGTTGGCCGTCCATGCGCTGCACGTAATAGAGCGTCGTGCCGTCGGCGCTCCAGACGGGCGCGTCCTGGAAACCGTCCACGTCGTTGAGCAGGCGTGATTCGCCCGTGTCCGCGTCAAGCAGGTAGATGCGGCGGGCGGCGATGCCGGGGTTGTCAAAGGTGATCGTGCCCGGCTCCAGATCGCTGGTTTCGGCAGGGTTGGCGGCATAGGCGAGCAGGCTGCCATCGGGCGACCAGGCGACCCAGCCGGGAATGTGGTCTGCCGCGGCGTCTACACTCGTCGTCGTGCCTTCGGCCACGTCGAAGATCGCCAGCGACTTGTTGCGCCAGGCGTCGCGGCCCGCACCGAGCGTCACGACCAGGCGGCTGCTGTCGGGTGACCAGTCATGGTAATCGGTGGTCACCAGCGAGGCGTTGTCGCCCACCGCGGTGATCTCGCCCGTCGTGCTGTCCAACACCGAGAGCGGCAGCCCATCGGCCAGGATGGACGCGCCAAGCGGGCCGGACCAGAAGGTGACGTTATTGCCATCGGGCGACCACTCGCCCCATTGCAGTTGTGATGGGTATTCCGCACTGTCCGGCAGTTCGGCCAGTTGGGTTGGCGTGAGGTCATCCACAGCCACCGACCAGATCGTGAGCGGGCCGGTCGTCTCAAATCCGGTTCCGGCTGGTGTATTCTGCGCTAGGTTGCTTTGGAGAACCAGCAGGCGGCTGCTGTCGGGAGACCAGGTGACCGAGGTGATGGTGCTGTCTGCGGGGAAGATTTCCTGCGCTTCCCCAGTCGCACCGACCAGGTTCAGCCCGCCCTCCTCGACGACGGCTGTCCACTGTGCGTCGGGTGATGGGAACTGCGCCGCGTCCGCTTCGGGTCCATCGGGAGCAGTTGGCGCGGGTGCGTCTAGGGGGGACGTAGTTTGCTGGCCGGTGGGGACGGTGACGGGGGTACAGGCCGTCACTGTCAGCAGCGCGACGACCAGTAATAGAAACTTGGGAACCATAAAACAACTCTCCTTACGCTGTGGATCGTAACGGGATCGATCTCATGACGATGGAGAGGCGCGCGATGTTCCCGATGTTCAATCGTGTGTAGGGGGCTTGAGGAAGCGTGAGGCGATCCAGATGCCGGTCGCCCCACCGAGCATGACGAGGACGGACTGAGTCCAATCGATTTCGCCTGTCATAAGGAACTTGATGATCAAAGCGACCAGATAGCCCAGCAACAGGCCAAGTACGGTTTCTCGACGCATACGTCTTAACTGTGTGATCCTGCTCAAAAGGTGACGGGCACTTGGTAAGTGCCCGTCACCTGAATTTGCCTCTGACTACTGGCAACTGACGGCTAGCCCCTCAGGCCATCTCGGCTGCGGCCCAAGCGCGGTCACGTTCCAGCATGGGTTTGAGGAAGCGTCCGGTGTGGCTGCGGGGGTGATCCGCCACATGTTCGGGCGTGCCTTCAGCCACCACATAGCCGCCCTTATTGCCCCCTTCCGGCCCCATGTCGATCAGCCAGTCGCAGCTTTTGATCACGTCCAGGTTGTGTTCGATCACCAGGACGGTGTTGCCCATGTTGACCAGTTCGTGCAGCACAGCCAACAGCTTGCGTACATCCTCAAAGTGCAGACCGGTGGTCGGCTCGTCCAGGATGTAGAGCGTGTTGCCGGTGGCGCGGCGGCTCAACTCCTTGCTGAGTTTGATGCGCTGCGCCTCACCGCCCGATAGGGTGGTGGCAGGCTGGCCCAGCCGGATATAACTCAGCCCCACGGCGTTGAGCGTCTCCAACTTGGTGCGGATGCGCGGGATATTCTGGAAGAAGTCCAACGCCTCTTCCACGGTCATATCCAGCACATCGGCGATGGACTTGCCGCGGAACTTGATCTCCAGCGTCTCGCGGTTATAGCGTTTGCCCTTGCACTCTTCGCACGGCACGTAGAC
>CAZYQJ010000613.1:0-3750 GCA_964649925.1 uncultured Litorilinea sp. | reverse complement strand
CATTGACGCTGCTGGCGCACGGCGGGCTGTATGTGATCGACGACATGCTGCCTCAGGCCAACTGGCCTGCCGACCATCCGCCCAAGGTGGCGGCGCTGATCGGGGCGCTGGAGAACCGTCCCGACCTGCACATCACCAAGTTGGCCTGGGCCAGCGGGCTGATCCTGGTCACGCGCCGCACATGATGGGACACCGAACACACCCCGGGCTGGCCCCGCTCGACGAAATGGCGCTGCACAGCGGCTTGAGCGACCTGGCGCAGCGTGACCCGGACCTGGCCGACGTGTTGAACCGGCTGGGGCCGCCGCCGCTCTGGGCGCGACCGCCGGGCTTTGGCACGCTGATCCACATCATCCTGGAGCAGCAGGTCTCGTTAGCATCGGCGCGCGCCGCCTATGAACGGCTGCAAGCCGCAGCCAACCCGTTGACCCCGGCCCGGCTGCTCGAACTGGACGACGAGACCCTACGCGCCGTCGGTTTCAGCCGTCAAAAACGTGCCTATGCGCGCTATTTGGCCGAGGCGATAGTCGCGGGTACACTCGATCTGGCGGCGCTGGCCGCGCTGGACGACGATGCGGTGCGCGCTCGCCTGCAGGCAGTCAAGGGCATCGGCCCGTGGACGGCAGAGATCTACCTGCTGATGGCGTTGGGCCGCGCCGATGCCTGGCCTGCGGGCGACCTGGGCTTGGCCGTCGCCGCGCAGGAGATCAAGCAGTTGGAACAGCGCCCGGACGCAGCCACGCTCACCGCGCTGGCAGAAAGTTGGCGACCCTGGCGTGCCGTAGCGGCACGTCTGCTCTGGCATCACTATCTCAGCAAACCGGCTGCACGCTAACCCTCAGCACTTCAAAAAGGAAACCCCTATGGCTACCTGTCTTGTCACCGGCGCAGCCGGATTTGTCGGCTCACACCTCAGCGAACAGTTGATCGCCCGCGGCCATCGCGTCGTCGGCGTGGATGCCTTTATCCCGTACTACCCGCGCCCGCTCAAAGAGCAGAACCTGTCGGGGCTGCGCCAGTCCAACCAATTCACCTTGCACGAAGTGGACCTACGCAGCGGCGACCTGGACCCGCTGCTGGACGGGGTGGATGTGGTCTTTCACCTGGCGGCGCAGGCCGGGCTGGTGCGCAGTTGGCAGGAGTTCGACAGCTACATGACCTGCAACATCCTGGCGACGCAGCGGCTGTTGGAGGCTGCGGTCAAGGCGCAGATCAGCCACTTCTTGCACATCTCGACCTCATCGGTCTATGGTCGCTTTGCCACGGGCGACGAGAGCGCGCCGCTTGCGCCCATTTCGCCCTATGGCATCACCAAACTGGCGGCGGAACATCTGGTGCAGGCCTATGCCGCCAACTCGGGGCTGCCCATCACGATCTTGCGCCTCTTTTCAGTCTATGGCCCGCGCCAGCGGCCTGACATGGGCTATAACATCTTTATCCGCGCCTTTCTGGAGGGAGGCACGATCACGGTGGACGGGGACGGGACCGACAGCCGCAGCAACACCTATGTGCGCGACTGCGTCGAAGGGCTGATCCTGGCCTTTGAGCAGCGCGACCGCAGCGCGGGCGAAATCTTCAACATTGGCGGCGGGCAGGAGGTCAACGTCAACCAGGTCTTGGATATCCTGCGTGAATTGACGGGGAAGGACGTGCAGATCGTCCACGGCCCGGCGCGGGCAGGCGACCAGCGGCGTACTGCCGCCGACATCGGCAAGGCGCGGCGGCTGCTAGGGTATGCGCCCGAAACGACCATCATGGACGGGCTGGCCGCCCAACTTGCCTGGCAATCCGGACTGTGACGACGTGCATCGCCATCTCGTCGCAGTACATCTTCTTTGCAGTCTAAGCATCAGCCCATAAGGAGTCATCGATGCCAGCCGGATCAACCATCGTGGCTGTGAGCGCACGACAGATTTTTTCAGACCGGGGCCATCCCGGCGTGGAAGCAACCGTGGTGACCGAAAATGGGGCCAAAGGTGTGGCCGTGGTGACCGCCGGGGTCTCGGTCGGGGAGCATGAGGTCCAGTTCGCCTATGACGGCGGCAGCAAGTGGAATGGCCGCGGCGTGATGAAGGCGGTCGAAAACGTGCAGCAGATCATCGCACCCGCTGTCCTGGGCATGGATGCCAGCCAGCAGGCCGCGGTGGACGCGGTGATCATCGATCTGGATGGCACGCCGACCAAGGCCAAGTTGGGCGGCAACGCCACGGGCAGCGTGTCCGCAGCCGTGTTGCAGGCAGGCGCGGCCAGTTTGGGCATCCCGCTCTACCAGCACATTGGCGGCGTCAACGCCCACACCCTGCCTGTGCCAGGCGTCATCACCGTGATCGGCAGCAGCCGCTACGGGGGGGGCAAGCGATCCGGCGGCAAGCCCAGTTATTCGCTGATGTGTTACGGCTTTGACAGCTATTCAGAGGCCTCCTATGCGGCGTGGGTGGTGAACCGCGAATTCGGCAGGCTGCTCAAAGAGAAG
Source organism: uncultured Litorilinea sp. (assembly GCA_964649925.1). Taxonomy (GTDB): domain Bacteria; phylum Chloroflexota; class Anaerolineae; order Caldilineales; family Caldilineaceae; genus QEUY01. Next base: position 1,277 of record CAZYQJ010000613.1, on the reverse strand, counting down.
TACAACCAGGACAGCTTTAATGGCTGGAGCGTGGTGCAGCCTGGTGTGGTCAACCATGACTGCTATCTGTGGGACTTGATGGTCGAGACGATCCAGAAATGCGGCTACGAGGGCAAAGTCGGCATCCAGGTGGACGTGGCCGCGGGGACCTACTACGAGAAGGGTCAAGACCGCTTTGTCGGGCTGTTCTCGCCGGAAGACAAAACGCGCGACGACCTCATGCGCCTCTATGAAGAGATGGTCAAGAACTATCCGTTTGTGATCCTGGAAGACCCGCTGGATGAAAACGACTATGAGGGACACGGCATCCTGACACGCCAGTTGGGTATCGAGATCGTGGGCGACGACCTTTTTACGACCAACGTCGAGCGGCTCAAGCAAGGGTTGGAGACAGGCGCGGCCAATACGATGCTGCTCAAGGTCAACCAGATCGGCACGATCACCGAGGCGTTTGAAACGGTGCAGACCGCCTATGCCCACGGCTATGGCGTTATGCCCTGTGACAGCCGCGGCGAAGGCTGGCTGATCGCCGACTATACCGTGGGCCTCAACACAGGCCACCTGCGCGAAGGCGGGACCGGCCCGGTCGCCAACCGCTTCCTGCAGATCGAGGCGGAGTTGGGGCCGCGTGCCAAGTTCGCCGGGTACGACGGCATCAAAGGGCTGAAGAAGTAGTTCCGGCCTCACCCTTTGACATACGATAACTTCTCCGCAATCTTGCCATCGCGCAGGCGAAAGAGGTCGATCCCGCGCACATGACCGGCCTCATCGCCTGCGCCGCCCCAATGGTAGACCCAACGCACCGCACAGCGGTCGCCCAGCGCGACCAGTTCTTCTGTTTCAAAATGCGCCTGGGATGACTGGCGAAAGAACTCGGCAAATGCAGCGCGCACCGCGGCCTGCCCCTCCACGCGTGTGCCATCCGGCGCGGGAGCCGTATTTTCAAAGACACAGTCACCGGTCATCAACGCCATCACGCCCGCCACATCCTGCCGGTTGAAGGCGTGGTTGAACGCTTCGACCACGGCGCGCGTCTGTGCGCTGGTTGTCTCTGCACCCGTCACGGGGTTCTCCTCTCGAAATATCCCTCTGCTACATCGATTGCCAACTGCACAGGAACGTGGTTTCGCGAGAATGATAGGGCGCGACGACGTTCATACTCCATGAGGAAGGAGGCCCCCATGTCTACAAAGCCTGTCACCACCCTATCTTCCCGCGAGCGTGTGCGGGCTGCCATCCGCCGCCAGCCGACCGACTGTGTGGTGGCGATGCCCTAT
>CAZYQJ010000612.1:0-3763 GCA_964649925.1 uncultured Litorilinea sp. | reverse complement strand
TCTACTGCCATTGTAGCCACCGTTTCATTGAAACTTGCGCTGAGCGTGGATAGAAGTTAAGGTTTACATGTTTCGTGAGATGTACCGTCAACAGGTGAGGTTTGCTGCCTGGCCGGAGCATCCGTGTCTGAACTCAGGATACCATAACAGGGGTCTTTCAGCGACTTCGCGGTCACTCCATTCCAGGCCAGTCAAGTGCTGTACCTGACCAACGTGAAGACAATAGACCATACGTGGGCTGATGCGTGCCGATTGTCCTGGAACGGCCATCAGCACTATCGCGCGCCGGCCAAGCCTGTCTTGATCATCGACCGGCCTGGCGCGGGCGATGGGCTGGCCGCGGGCTGCAACCTGGAGTCGTGCTGGCAGCCTTGGCCCTCGGCCAGCACGGTGATATGATCGTCACCACCCCGACGAAGTGACATCGCTGATGAAAACGAGCAGCACCGTCTTGGTGCGCTAGAGGAATAGGCCTATGCCCCAATCGCGCCGTTTTGCGTTGCTCGCCGAACGCGAGATCAACCAGGAAACCTATGTTGACCCCTGGCCCGAAGCCGGGTTAGTCGTCGTGGACAGCCCCTTCGACCCCCAGCCCAGCCTGCGCATGGATCAGGGCCAGGTCGTCGAGATGGACGGTAAGCCGCGCGCCGACTTCGACGCGCTCGATTTATTCATCGCCGACCACGCCCTTGACCTGGAGGCCGCCGCCGAAGCCATGGCGACCCCATCGCAGACCCTGGCGCGCATGCTGGCCGACATCAACGTCCCCGCGGCCCGCGTGCGCCGCCTGGCGGGCGGCTGCACCCCGGCCAAACTCGCCGACATCATCCGTCACATGAACGTGCTGGAAATGATGATGGGGCTGGCGAAGATGCGTATTCGCCGCACACCCGCCAACCAGGCGCATGTCACTAACTGGCGCGAGCACCCTGCGCTGCTGGCCGCCGATGCCGCCGAGGCCGGGTTGCGCGGCTTTGCCGAGGTCGAGACCACGGTACGCGTGGCGCGCAATGCCCCCTTCAATGCCCTGGCCGTGCTGATCGGCACGCAGACAGGCCGCGGCGGCGTGCTGACACAGTGCGCCGTGGAGGAGGCGTTGGGGCTGCGGCTCGCCATGAAGGGGTTGACCACCTATGCCGAAACGCTCTCCGTCTACGGCACAGAGCGCACCTTTGTGGACGGCGACGACACCCCCTGGTCAAAGGCCTTTCTGGCCGCGGCCTATGCCTCGCGCGGGGTCAAAGTGCGCTTCACCTCCGGCACAGGTTCCGAAGCCCTGATGGGCAATGCCGAGGGCTGCTCGATGCTCTATCTGGAGGCGCGCTGTCTGCACGTCGTGCGCGGTGCGGGCAGCCAGGGGGTGCAAAACGGGTCAATTTCGTGTATCGCCCTGCCCGAATCGCTGCCGGGGGGTGTGCGCGCCGTGCTGGCCGAAAACCTGCTCGCTTCGATGTTGGGGTTGGAAGTGGCCGCAGGCAACGACGCACTGGCCTCCCATTCCCCCATCCGCAAAGCCGCCAAGCTGATGCTCCAGTTCATCCCCGGCACAGACTTCATCTTCTCCGGCTACAGCGCCGTCCCGCGGCGTGACAACCTCTTCGGCGGCGGCAACTTTGACGCCGAGGACTTTGACGATTACAACGTGCTACAGCGCGATATGCAGGTGGATGGTGGCGTGCGCCCCGTCAGCGAAGAAGAAGTGCTTGCCATCCGCGGGGAGGCGGCGCGCGCCGTTCAGGCTGTCTACGCCGAGTTGGGCTTCCCGCCTATCACCGATGCCGAGGTCGAGGCCGCTATCATCGCCCACAGCAGCGATGACATGCCCGAACGCGATCTGGTTGCCGACCTGGCCGCGGCGGATCAGTTCCTGGCGAGCGACCAGGACATGCTGACCGTGGTACAGGCGTTACAGCGTTGCGGCTTCGCCAAAACCGCGGCCAACATCCTGGAGATGGGCCGCCAGCGCGTGGCGGGCGACTATCTCCAGCCATCCGCCATCTTTGACCGCGACTTCCACGTCCTCAGCGCCATCAACGACCCTAATGACTACACCGGCCCCGGCACAGGCTACCGGCTGGAAGGCGCGCGCTGGGAGGAGATCCAGCGCATCCCCCAGGCCAAATCCCCGCGTGAGTTTGTCCAAGACCAGATCGGCACCCCCAGCCAGAAGCTGGTGGAGGTCGGCCCGGCCAAGCCAGGCACGCGCCAGGAGATCATCGTGGCCGTCGGCCCGGCCTTTGGCAAGGAGTTGACGCGCACGATCGGCGGGCTGGACCATGAAGCCGTGCTCGCCGCCATCCTCACCGGCGTGGCGCGCGAAGGGTTGGTGGCGCGCATCGTCAAGGTCAAACACACGTCGGACTGTGCCGCCATCAGCGCGGTGGGGTCCGAGTTGAGCGGGTCGGGCATCGCCATCGGGCTGCAATCGCGCGGCACTGCCGTGATCCACAAACGCGGGCTGGCGCGGCTCAACAACCTGGAGTTGTTCCCGCAATCGCCCAGCCTGACGCTGGAGACCTATGAGGCCATCGGGCGCAATGCTGCCCGCTATGCCCAGGGGTTGCCGGTACGGCCTGTAGGCGTCAAGATCGACAACTGGGCGCGGCTCAAGCTCATCGTCAAGACCGCCCTGCTGCACCGCCGCGAGACGGAGCAGATCGCCGACGAGCCGCCCGCCGAACTATTCTTCGACTGGGAGCCGGAGGTATGAACGAGAACGGCCATTCTCCCACCTATCCGCTGTTGGAAAACGACGCGGGCTTGCGCGCGGCCAGCGGGCGCAGCCTGGACGAGATCCACCTGGACGCCGCGGCCGCGGGCAACCTGGAGGCAGGCGATATCCAGATCAGTGCTGACACCCTGCGCGCTCAGGCGGAGATCGCACGCCAGGCGGGTTATCGCGAACTGGCGCAAAATCTGGTACGCGCCGCCGAGTTGACCGCTGTGCCCAACGCCGACCTGCTGCAGATGTACGAACTGCTGCGCCCTGGCCGCTCCACCTACGCCGAACTGACCGCGCTGGCCGACCGGCTGGATCAAGAGTTTCAGGCGGTCGAGACCGCGGCCTTTGTGCGCGAGGCCGCCGAGGTCTACCGCACCCGCAACCTCTTTCGCCGCGCATGACGACCCTGGCCGCCCAACTTGCACCGCAGCGCAGCACGCAGTACGCCGACCTGGTGGCCGCGCTGGCGCGGCCCGAAGTGCAGATCAGCCCGGTGGGTGCGTCCCTGACCGCGCTCGAACAGGTCACGCTGGGCGGCCAGCCCTACCTGCGCCTTGATCTCCCCGCACCCCCTACCGCCGATCAGTTGGACGAGTTGGGACGGCTGGCGACGATCCACGCCCTGTTTGAACTGCTGCCGGAGGTGAACGGCACACCCGGCCCCTGGCTGCGTCCCCTTGAAAGTGGCTTCATCCCGGCGTTTCCGCCCGAACTGCTGGTCGCGCGGCGCTATCGCGGCAAGACCAACGAACTCCTGGCGCAGTTCATGGTCAACATCGCCCGCGCCAGCAGCCGTTTCGCCCAGGAATCGTGGACCAACCTGCGCGTCTTTGACCCGCTGGCGGGCGGCGGGACGCTGCTCTTTGCCGCGCTGCTGCAAGGGGCCGAAGTCGCCGGGATCGAACAAGAACTGCAGGATGTCCGCAGCACCGCCACCTTTGTCCGCCAGTTCGCCCACGAAGCGGGGATCGCCTGTCGCGTGCGTGAGGAACGGCTGCGCCGCCTGGGCCGCCGCTGGGCGCTGACCCTGGGCAAGTCCCC
>CAZYQJ010000611.1:0-3799 GCA_964649925.1 uncultured Litorilinea sp. | reverse complement strand
GGGGGCTACCTTGCCGCGCATGATGGCGCTATCCAGATCGTCACCACCCACCAGGATGCCGACCGAAGCAAGCACCTGCTGCTGCCCGGCGGCACTCACCTGGAGGACAGTGAGGTCCAGGGTCCCTCCCCCAAAGTCAAAGACCAGGAGGGTCTGTTCGTGTGGCGTGCGATTGACATGGAAGGTTGCGGCCGCGACCGGCTCAGGCATAAAGTCGACTTGGGCAAAACCGGCCAGGTGTGCAGCGCGGCGTAGCTTCTCCCCGGCTAGTTGATCCGCCGCCGGATCATGCGCGAAGGTCACCGGTCGGCCCATCAGTGCTTGGTGCACCGGTTGGTTGAGATGATCTTCTGACCGCTGTCGCACATGGCGTAGGATGCAGGCGATTAACTCTTCGATGGCGTAGTATCTTCCGAATATGTTGGTCCCCTGATATGCCGCTGATCGCAAGCCGGTCTTGATCGATTGCAACAGCCTGCCGCGCATGGCAACATCCTCATCGATGAGCACATCATAGATGATCGTGATGGGGCCGCCTTGTTCCCCCAACTCAAACCCTTGACTGGCTACGGTATTCTCAATCGTACCCACCACCTTTTCTTCGAGGGCTACGGGGCGTCCCGTGTCTTCACGCAGAAACGTTTGCACTGCGTCCACCCCCAAGCGCACACGATGGTGATCGTCCACATAGATCATTGATCGTAAGTTGTGCTCACTGCTGTTCTGTGGATCGAGCGGAATGTAGCCTAGCCTGTTGCCATCATAGACCGCTGCCGAGGTGTTCGTTGTGCCAAAATCAATACCAAGCCGCATGGTGTAAATCTTCCCTCCCTGAAATCAGTGGGCAACCCCAAACGTTGTTACTCCGGCTTATGAGGGTAACGGTTTGTGGGCAAAAAAAAACGGCCAAATGGCCGGTTTATTTTCTTGATCATTGTGCTATACTGAGGTTAGAAAAAGCGGTTCACTGAAATTCCTCGCACGCTTACGGCGGCTGAACAGCAATCCGGTTCCACGCATACCCCTTTCCAGGCATCCTCAAAATCAGATCAGTTTCATCCGGCGTGTAGGGGCTGGCCCTACGTCAGATATGCCTTAAGGGGTTCATCGTCCCAAATCTGGGCTTCGATGTAGCGTTCAGGCCCATGCTGTCCGTCGGCATTCCACCCCTGTGGCAGTCCATACTCGGCTATCAACGCAGGTAACTCTTGCAACGTATAGACCTGACCCCGGTACGGCTTTCCATCCTGATAGCGCATTGCCGGAAAGGTATCCCCATACGTAAAGCTGATCCCCTCCGCCTTAAAGTGGGTCAAGGGTATCCGGATCTCTGCCCCCTCGTGATACCACTCTTTTACCCACGGACAAGCGCCCACGATCATATAGTGAGGTCTCAGCCGATGGGGCTTTCCCCCTTTTTGGATAAAGAGGTTGCGCACCTGTGTTTCCAAAGCCCAACGCAGTGATAAATAATCAGCGGCTCGCTGGCTCGCGAAGAGGCGTGTGTCTTGACGGAGCAGGTTCAAAATGCGGTGTGCTTCGTCAACTGGTAGATCGGACAGATTCAGAAAGGGTCCTTTTTGAGCTTCATAATAATGATATAGGGTTTCTGAAGAGAGTGTATCGGGGTTGTGATTCCCAGACATTGGGGTTTCCATGAACAAAACTTTCATCATCCGCTAAAGCCGCGCCACAATCTCCCTCTGTGCGATCTGCATCTGGAGGGGCGGCAGTCCGTTGCATATGGCTTCCAGATCGTTGACCACCATGCGGCCGATGGCATATACATCTTCTGGGACATGTCCCGCGCGATGCGCAGAGAGGATCGTGTTTTGGGTAGTCCGTACCGGATGATCGGCAGGCACAGGTTCGCTAGGGAAGACGTCAATGGCCGCGCGAAAGCGGCCCGAATTGACCATCTCGGCCAGTGCGTCAAAGTCCACCACATGCGCCCGGCTGATCAGGACAAGCACGGCATCCTTCTGGATCAGAGCCAGCTGTTTACGGTCGAGCATCGCTCTGTTCTCCTTGGATGGAACAGCCAAAACAAAGATCACGCGGCACGTCTTGAGCAGGGTCTCCAGATCCACCGGGATCACCCCCTGCGCTGCCAAGTAGCGCGCAGGCAGCCAGGGATCGTAAACACAGAATTCTACCCTGAATGGTTCCAGAAGCGGTTTGAGCGAACGAGCCAGGCCGCCAAAACCGATCAGCCCCACCCGTTTGCCGTAGAGGGTGAACGCCCTCTGATTACCCTCTCGCGAGTACTTTTCCTGGCCCTGGCGCATGTGTCTATCGCCTTCAACGATCCCACGTGCGGACGCAATCGCAAGGCCGAGTGCCATTTCCGCTACCATCGGCCCGAAAGCTGGGGCGCAACTGAGGACCCGAACCCCTCGCTGCATCAACGTCTCATAGTCTAGATCCGAGGATCGGGGTAGACTTCCCCCGACCTCCAGAATTGCCCGAAGGCGGGGCATGTCGTCAACCGGGCCAAACCGCCAGCCGCATGTGATCACGGCAGTCAACTCCTGCTGCACTTGGGCGAACTCAGCGACTGGCATGGGTTCATCCCGCCCCCACATGATCTCGGTCAGATCGTTGAGATGTTGTAGCTCGTCAGGGTTGAAGATCCAGTCTATTTTGAGTGGATGTGGATCAAGTACGACTTTGGGCTTTGCCATATATCGATCCCTCTAGCGATGGGGTGGGTTAGCCCTTCAGCCCAACGGAGGCGATGCCGCCGATGAGTTGCTTTTGCGAGAAGAAGTAGAGAACCAGCATGGGCAAGATCGATAGTAACGTGGCCGCCATGACCAGGTTGGTGGTGTTCGCCGCCGTGGTCGAAAACGTGGAACGCCGGAAGTAGTCTAGGGCGATTGAGAGCGTGAACTTGGCGCTGTCATTGAGATAGATCAAGGGGCCGGTGAAATCGTTCCACACACCCTGGAAGGTGAATACAGCCATGACGGTCAGTACCGGCTTGCTCAAGGGAAGAATGATGCGCCAGAAGATGCCGAAATAGCTGCAGCCATCAATGCGGGCAGCGTCGTCCAGGTCGCGTGGGAATGATCGCATGTACTGGCGGGCGATAAACACAAAGAATGGGCTGGCAAAGAACGCCGGTACCCAGAGCGGCAGATAGGTGCCGTACCAGCCTAACGTGTAGAAAAGCAAAAACGATGGAATCAGCAAAACAATGCCCGGCATGAGCATGGTCAAGATGACCAACTGGAAGAGCGTCTCACGGCCCGGAAAGCGCAGACGAGCAAAGGCATAGCTGACCAACGCATTGGAGAAGAGCGTTCCGGCAATGTTGAGGAGGGTCAGATAGAGGCTGTTGGCTATCGGTCGCCACAGCGGATAGTTGGGGTAATTCAGTACATGCCAGAAATTTTCAAAATGAAAGGACTCGGTGGGAAACCAGGAAACCGGCAGGGTGAAGACCGGCTCGCCTGGGCCCCTGAGCGCAGCAGTAACCATCCATGAAAGCGGCATCAGCACGAGCAGGCCGATCCCGATCAGCAGTGCATAGATGACCGTGCCGTGGACTGCGCCGCGCACGGATGCGCGTTCCCACAGCCGAGGAGCGGTGCGCAGGGGGGTGCCACGAAATTCTTGACGGCTAAGGTTATGCTCCATCTTCGCGACCCTCCTCATAATATACATAACGTTCCGAACGCTTGTAGATGATGATCACGACGACAGCAGCGAAGATGACCAGAACCCAGGCCAGGGCCGAGGCATAGCCGAGTTTGCCTTTCTGGAATGCCTCCAAGTACATGTGCAGCACATAGAA
>CAZYQJ010000610.1:0-3810 GCA_964649925.1 uncultured Litorilinea sp. | reverse complement strand
ACCACCTCTTGGAAGGCGTTTTGAATGGCTTCGCTGATGATGGGGTACGCTTCGACGCCAGGCCGGGTGCGCCCGTAGCCGATGGCCTCGTTGAACTTCTGATGGAAGCGGTCTTCCCGGAAGACGTCATACTCCTGATAGATAGACTCGCGCACGGGCGAATAGCCGCCAGCTTCACACCATCCGGCCATGCCATCCTTTCCGGCATAAACGGTCAGGATGAAATCAACCGCCTTGGCCTGCTTTTCGGGGTCATCGGTGAACACACCCCACGTCCAACCGCCGACAACCTGCGCCGGATTGGCCGGATCTTGCTGCGGCAAACGTGAGAAGTCCCAGGTCTCGATGTCCGCCACATCGACGATGCCCGGCAGCAGCCAGCTACCGCCTAATACCATCGCCGTGGAGTTGGCCGCGATTTCAGCATGTTGATCGGCGGCAGAGGTGATATCGAGGATCCTGGCGTCGGTCGCGCCCGCTTCAACGGCTTGACGCCAGAAATCCAGGGCCGTAATCATGGCAGTCCGATGCGGCTCCTCGCCGAAGATCGGCGTGCCGGACTCATCGACCAGTTCGCCGCCCTGCGAAAAGAAGAACGGCAGCACAAGCCCATATGGGATCTGCTCAGTATACCCCTGGGTGGTAAAGCCGTATTGGAAGCCCTGTTCCTCCTTCATCGCCAGGGCAGCCTGGATAAACTCATCCCAGGAGAGGGGCGGTTCCGGGATCAGGTCTTGGCGATACCACAGCCCCACGGTGTTGGTGGTGAACCACAGCGACTTCAATGAGCCGTCAGCCGGGTCGATCATGCCGCCTTCGCGTGCCCAGGAGAACCAGTCGGCGAGCTCCTCTTCCGGGACATACTCATCGAGCGGCTGTAGGAAGGGGAAGAAGAGCGGGACCAACTGGCCGTCCAACATGGCAATATCCGGCGCGCGCCCGGACGAAGCCAGTTCGAGCATGCGCGCGTGGTCCTGCGGAATATCACCGGTGTAGGGCTGGAAGGTGAGTTGCACATCCGGATTGGCGCGTGTCCACGCTTCATACTGGCTCGTCAGATACTCCAGGCGGGACTCGATGGTCGTCTGGTGTGAATAGGTGGCGTCCAGCGCGATGCTGATGGTGATGGGCGCGTTGGGGTCGCCCACCCGATCCGGAGTCACCCATTCAAAGTCCTCCGTAGACGCAGCCCCTTCCTCAGCAGGCGTCGCTTCTCCGGGCGCTACAGCCGGGGCACAGGCTGTCAGCAGCAAGGCTACCACTAGAACCCAACTCAGCATGCGTACGAGGTGTTTCTGTGTTTTTTGCATGTCGCAGCTCCTAAGGTTGTGTTGACGACAATATGGCCGGGGGCGAGCAGTTTTTTAGCCGGGCGCTACGCATTAGGGGAAATATGCGTCCAGGTATTCGTGGATAGATCAGCGCACGACTTTGGATAGACGCTGCTATGATCAGCAGGTGTCATCGCTGGCAGCTATGGACTTGAAACTCATTGGGTTTGTCCAGTATATCACAAGCCGACAGCCCGTTGAAAACACCAGGCGCTAGTCAGGCGAACTGCAACCGGTGATTTACCGGCTTCATGGCTGGGTGTATCGATATGCCCTGATCATGGCGTATCGCGTTGTGCCGAACTGGATGTCAATACTGCAGACGCGTCAGGCACCTTGGCATCGACAAAGCTGTTCAGCAGCTTTCTGACATCACGGAAGGAGTTCACACTATATTTTGCCACCGAAGCGGTGCTCCCTACCTTGATCGTGATTGCATGCGCGGGCATGGCCCCAAACGTGTCTTCATCCGTGTGATCGTCGCCTGCGGCAAGGAGGAAATCATAGGTGTCTCCTTCGAGCCATATCCGCGCCGCATTGCCCTTATTCACCAGGTGGCTCTTGATCTCGATGACCTTGTCGCCTTGAAGGATCTGTAGACCTCTGTGGACAGCGTAGAACTCAAGGTTGTTCTCCAGTTCTTTGGCGCGCTGTTCACCCAACCCAGTTTCCACTTTTCGATAGTGCCAACTCAGCGAATAGCTTTTTTCCTCGATCAATGCTCCTGGTGTGCGGTCGGTGTAGGTTTCGAGAATGGGAAGAATCTCGTGCTTCCAGTCGTCGTTCAGACCTGGATGCTTCTGCCATGCCTGGTCATACCGTTTTGTCCAGGCCCCATGTTCGGCAATCAGGTCCAGCGGCAGCTTGCCAAGCCACTCTTCCAGCGTCTCGTGCTTGCGCCCGCTGATGATTACCACCCTGTTCTTTTGGTCTGCCGTCAGCGTTTCGAGCAAATTGTACAATGCGGGGTCAGGGCGAACCTGAAGTGGGTCCACGTTGAATCCCATCAAGGTGCCATCATAATCCAAGAAGATGAGTCGCTTGGCGGAATTCGCATACTGCTGCCTGATATTCCGCAAGTCATTGGCGTTTAGGCGTCTGGTTAATAGCGCCTTTTGGATGCCTTTGACTTCGGCCAGGCGTTGCATAAACAGCCTCACCCACTGGTGAATGTCAAATTTCTTGACTGTTGCCCGCATGGCGTGCATGTGTTCTCGTTGTTCCGCGATCGGCATTTCCAGGGCTCGGAAGATGGCGTGGGCCAACTGCTCAATATCGTTGGGGTTGATGATGATGGCTTCTGTCAATTCCTTAGAGGCGCCAGCCATTTCGCTTAAAATCAGCACCCCTTTCTCATCCGTGCGGCTGGCGACATACTCCTTGCTGACCAAGTTCATCCCATCACGCAAGGGGGTCACCAGACAGACATCGGCTGTCTGATACAGCGCAGACAGGAGTTCCGGCGAGATCGAACGGTAGAGGTACAGAACGGGCTGCCATTCCAGGGTTTGATAACGGGCGTTGATCTTGCTGACGATCCTATCGATTTCCCGCTTGAGATCTCGATAGTGCGGCACCCGGTCCCGTGAAGGGACGACGATCATGACCAGGGAAACCTGTTCCTTATATTGCGGGTACAAATTGAGGAAGAGTTCAAAGGCCTGCAGCCGCTGTAAGATGCCCTTACTGTAATCCAGCCGATCTACCGACAGGATCATCCTTGCGCCACGTACCGATTGCCGGGCTTTGGCTATGTTTCGATGCGTCCTTTCACGGGTGGTTAACGCTACAAAGCGTTGATAATCGATGCTCATCGGAAAGGCATCGACAATGACGGGCCTGTTGTTTACCATCAACTGGTTGACAGACGAACTTAGCCCCAGGATGCGGGTAGCGGCGCTGACAAAGTGGCGGAGGTCATCATAGGTATGGAATCCGATGAGGTCGGCGCCCAGCACACCGTTCAATAATTGGTCACGCCAGGGAATCTGCCGGAACAACTCATAGGACGGGAAGGGGATGTGGTGAAAGTAGCCTATGCTGAGATCCGGCAGCTGCTCGCGCACGAATCGAGGCACTAACAGCAACTGGTAATCGTGCACCCAGACGGTATCCCCTGGTTCTACCCTGGCAAGCACTTGTTCTGCAAATTTGCGGTTGACCGCTTCGTATGCTTCCCAATACTCCTGTTGGTAGATGGCATATGAGATCATGTAGTGGCAGATCGGCCATAGGATGCCGTTCGAGAACCCTCTGTAGAACCCGTCGATCTCTTGCTGGCTGAGAAAGACAGGGCCGAGATTTAGTTCGTCAAGCCTGGCTTCTATCTGCCGCTGTTGGTCTGCATCGTCCACAAAGGTTCCCGGCCAGCCGATCCAAAGATTGTTGCCTTGTCGATAGATCGAACCTAAACCGGTAGCTAAACCACCTTCACTTGGTTTATACGAAATCCGGTCGTCTATAACCTGTGTCCTGACCG
>CAZYQJ010000609.1:0-3812 GCA_964649925.1 uncultured Litorilinea sp. | reverse complement strand
CACCAGCCGCCAGTTGGTGCAGGAATTGGGGCGTGACCCGACAACCGAGGAGATCGCCGAAGAACTGGGCGTGACCCCCCGCAAGGTGGAGCACATCATGCGCGTCAGCCAGCGCCCGCTGAGCCTGGAGATGCCGGTGGGCGAGGAAGAGGACAGCTACCTGGGCGACTTCATCGAGGATGAGGACGCAGACGCGCCGGGCGAAGCGGCGGGCCAGCAGCTTCTGCGCGAGGTGATCGACGAGATCTTCCAGAGCCTCACCCCGCGCGAAGTTCGCATCCTGCAACTGCGCTTCGGCCTGGTGGATGGCTACTGTTATACGCTGGAAGAGGTCGGCAAGAAGTTCGGCGTGACGCGTGAGCGTATTCGCCAGATCGAGGCCCAGGCCCTCAGCCGACTGCGCCACCCGAGCCGCAGCCGCAAGCTGCGTGACTATCTATAAGGCATGACTGCCTGCCGGATCTGACAACTCCACGGTTGCGAGGGGAGGCGCACCCCTCCCCCACCGTGTTTCACGTGAAACAAAAAACGCGCCGGTCATATCACGACCGGCGCGTTTGCTTTGGATATCGAAGTGCTAGATGCCAGCGCGGTTGCGTTCCAGGATCACAGACGTCTCCTGGCGTGTCGTCACCTCATGACCGGGCAACGGCAGCAGCCGCTCATGGATGGCATCCAGGAACCACTCCTTTTGCGGGAAGAAGGCATCCTCCATCTCAGCTGGCGGCGTGATCCAGTTACGCGCCCCCACGACCACCACCGGCCCATCCAGATAGTCAAAGGCAAGCTGCGACACGTTTGAGGCCATGGTGTGTAGGAACGACCCGCGCTCGCACGCGTCAGACGCCATCACCACCCGCCCTGTCTTCTTCACCGACTCCACAATCTTGCTGTAGTTGAGCGGGTTGATGAAGCGCGCATCGATGACCTCGGCGTTCAGCCCATAGCGTCCCTGCAGCACGTCCGCAGCCTCGAGCGCCCGGTAGAGCGTTGCGCCAATTGTGACGATGGTGAGGTCGCTGCCCTCACGCCGCACCACTGGCTCGCCCAATTCGACCTCGTAATACTCGGTGGGCACGCCCCCCTCCACCAGCACTTCCGGCTCGGAATAGAGACGCTGGCTCTCAAAAAAGACCACCGGGTCCGTGCCGCGCAGGGCGAGATTGAGCATCCCCTTGGCATCGTAGGGGGTGGCCGGGAACATCACCTGCAGCCCTGGGATGTGCGCCACCATCGACGTCCAGTCCTGCGAGTGCTGCGCGCCATATTTGGAACCGACCGACACTCGCAGCACCAGCGGCATCTCCAACAGCCCGCCGGACATCGCCTGCCACTTTGACATCTGATTGAAGATCTCATCCCCGGCGCGGCCCATAAAGTCACAGTACATCAGCTCGGCCAGCGCACGCCCGCCGCTCAGGGCATAGCCCACCCCCGCCCCAACGATGGCCCCTTCGGAGATCGGCGTATTGAACAGCCGGTGATAGGGCAGGGCTTCCGTCAGCCCACGGTAGACGCCGAACGCGCCGCCCCAGTCGCGGTTCTCCTCGCCAAACGCCACCATCGTTGGGTCTTCGTAGAAGCGATGGGTGATCGCCTCAAAGAGCGCTTCCGCATAGCTCACACAGCGCAGTTTGGGCAGCGGTTTGCCATTCTCCAACCCAAAGCGGTGTTTCGCCAGCGTCGCCTGCAGGCGAGTCTGTTCCTTCGGCACCAACACTTCCGGCGTGCCTTCCGCCATGCGGTCACGCTGCCGGTTGGAGAACATCAATGCCCCAATAGCGTCACTCGACGTGTCGATGCGCGGCGATGTCTCCAGCGAAGCCGCCGCTTCCAGCACCTTCACCATCCGCTCGACCGTCTCCTCTTGGATGGCAGAAAGCTGCCCTTCGTCGGCATGGCCGTTGGCCTTGAGGTATTCCGCGTAGCCCAACAGCGCATCCTGCTGCATCCACAGCTCGAGTTCTTCCCGCGTGCGATAGGCCGACGCGTCCGACGGGGAGTGCCCGGAGAAGCGGTAGGTCACGGTATCAAGCAGTACCGGGCCGCGGCCTTCCAGCAGCACCTTGCGCTTGCGCTCCACCGCATCCGCCACGGCAAGCGGGTTATAGCCGTCCACGCGCTCGGCGTGCATGGCCTCCGGGTTGACGCCCAGGCCAACGCGCGCCAGCACATCAAAGCCCATCGTCTCGCCCTTGGGCTGCCCGCCCATGCCGTAGAAGTTATTCATAAAGTTAAAGAGCATCGGCGGTGCGCCGCCGATCTCCTTGTCCCACAGCGTGCGGTACTGATCCATGGCGGCGACCATCATGGCTTCCCAGACGGGGCCGCAGCCCATCGATGCATCACCTATGTTAGCGATCACAATGCCGGGCCTGCGGTTGATGCGTTTGAAGAGCGCCGCACCCGTAGCAATGTCCGCCGAACCGCCGACGATGGCATTGTTTGGCATCACGCCAAAGGGCGGGAAAAAGGCGTGCATTGAGCCGCCCATTCCCAAGTTAAACCCGGTCGCCCGCCCAAAAATCTCTGCCAGCGTGCCATACAGCACAAAATGGAGCGCCAGGTCTTTCACGTTGCCGTTGCGGGCAATGCGCTCTGCCACGCGCAGCGTCGTGCCGCCCATATAGGATTCCATGATCTCCACCAATTGGCTCTCGTCCATCTTGGCGATAGCCGACAGACTCTTGGCGATGATCTCTCCGTGGCTGCGGTGAGAACCGAAGATAAAGTCATCCGGCCCCAGGTGGTAGGCCTGCCCCACGGCTGCAGACTCCTGCCCGATTGAGAGGTGGGCCGGTCCTTTATGGTTGTACTCGATCCCGTGGTAGACGCCTTCTTTCTTGATGCGGTCCAACATGGTCTCGAACTCGCGGATCTGCACCATGTCCCGGTAGATCCGCACCAGGTTCTCGCGACCATACTTGGCGCTTTCTGCCTGCGGATCCGGCTCATAGGCATTGACCGGGATCTCCGGTCCCGTCAAGACCCCGCGGCGTCTCACTTCAGCGGGATCGATTGTGATAGCTCTTGGCATACATACCCTCGTTCCAAATACTCACTCGATTTACATGTCGCCATAACAGAACATTTGTTCCGCTTGTTTCTGATTCAATCTCCGCGTGCTGCTAGATCGCCAACAAGAGTTCCAGGTCGGCCAGCCCCTGCGCCAACGCCTGCAGGAAGCGCGCCCCCGGCGCACCGTCCACAACCTGGTGGTTGATGGTCAGCGACAGGCTGATGTGGGGGATGAACTCCAATTCTCCCTCCACCTCCACTGCCTTGAGGTTGATCGCGCCCACGCCGAGGATCGCCACCTGCGGCGGGTTGAGGATCGGCGTAAACTGCTCAACACCGAGGTGACCCAAGTTGGTCACTGTGAACGTGCCGCCTGCCAACTCGTCCGGCCTGGATTTTCCGGCCTGCGCCGCTGCTGCCAGCCGTTTGCTCTCTTCTGCCAGCGTGCGCAGCGATAGACGGTTCGCCTCATGCACCACAGGCACGACCAGCCCACGCGGGGTATCCACGGCAAATCCCAGGTTGACTTCACTGTACTGATAGATCGTATCGTCCTGGAAGAGGGCATTGAGCGTCGGGTGCTGCGGCAGCACGCGCGTGACCGCATACAGCACCAAGTCATTGATGGTCACGCCCTGCAGCCCAAGCGCCGAATCACTGGCCTTGAAGCGTTTGCGCAGCGCCATCAATGCCCGCGCATCGGCGCTGCTGTTGAGCGTCAACTGGGCGGTTGTCTGCAAGGAGGCCAGCATCCGGTCTGCGATCACCTTGCGGACCCCCTTCACGGGGGTGGC
>CAZYQJ010000608.1:0-3824 GCA_964649925.1 uncultured Litorilinea sp. | reverse complement strand
CAACAAGGTACAGCAGGTTGTAAGGGAACGGACAGGAAGTTTGTACAGTGTAGGTGGGTATGGATACATTGATCGCTTGTTGCGTCGTGTATACTATAGTGTAA
The DNA here is from genome assembly GCA_964649925.1 of uncultured Litorilinea sp. Taxonomy (GTDB): domain Bacteria; phylum Chloroflexota; class Anaerolineae; order Caldilineales; family Caldilineaceae; genus QEUY01. Next base: position 3,720 of record CAZYQJ010000608.1, on the reverse strand, counting down.
TTCCGAATTCCTGGATTCTTTTCCTACTCGACTGGTTTGGTCGGATGGTTAAGAAGGACGCCATGGAGCAAGACGCTGAGAACAGGGGTGCGGATCAGTGTCGAATGACCCACGATCACAGTAAAAGCCCCTAATTCTTTCCATTGGCCCCCCCGATTTGGGCGGATCGTGAGCACGATTCGCTAGTAAGGACGACAGCAGTAGATTTGACAGCAGACGATAGCGGTTTGGACAGCTAGAGTGCCAGAGCAGATTGTTGATGGCCGTTGTAGAGCGCATCCAACCCGTATCGTTATTTCGACTCTGTTCACCGGAGGCGCATATCGAGAGGCTGTCTATCTGGTTGCTCGGCGCAGCGTGTCGAGGATGAGAGCCGCGGCCATTTGCTCCATGCGACTCGGCAGGTTGGGGCTAGTCACAACTGTTGGAACGCTAGGTTAGGTTGTATCGGTCAAGACAGGCTATGGTGAATCGTGAGATAGCTATGTGGGGTTAAGGCTGCAGTGGAGAGGTTGTGCCCTGTAGCCCTGCCGACGGGGTAAAATAGAACAGAGGGATAACCGGTTCGAAGGCCCAGTTACCCCTCTGCCCAAGAGAACACTCCTGCTCGCTGACTTCCTGCCAGGGTCCGTAGCGAACAGACAATCAGAGCGTTATCTGTGCGTAACGCACAGGTGGGATAAACCCATTTCTATTTTACCCTCTTCTGAGCTATCTGCCAATCTACCTGCGCCAGTGGTGCATACACCCCTGGCAGCCGGGATAGATGAGAGAGGTAATCGACTATGCACGTACCAATGACTTCGAGAGAAGTAACACCTTCGGCCCACGCAGATCAAGCGTTCGCTACGCAGGTCCAAGGACAAGGCTATGCCTTTTCGATGCGCCTGGCATCGTTGATCGCCATGGATGGACTTGTAATCCTGGGCGCGGTGGGGTGTTCTTCCCTCCTGGTGCGTTGGCTATCCGGCCAATCATTGAGCGCCAGCACAGGGTTGGCGTTTTTTCTGGCGGTTGCTGGGGTTTGGTGGCTTTTCGCTTGGCTAACCGATCTATATGACGTTCCTTCGCTGCATCGTCGGGCGCCGATGTTGTTGCGCCTTGCCCTGGCGGGCGTCATCGGGTCGGCCGCGTGTCTGGTGGTTGCCTATCTGTTGCTGGCCGACCTTACGGCGGGACATATTGTGCTGTTCATCGCCACGGCTGCGCCCTTGATGATGGCTTGGCGTTGGTTTTATCTTGCTACGCTCAGCATGTCGGCCTTGAGCCATCGCGCCCTCATCGTCGGGCTAGGGGAGCGTGCGCAACTGGCGGCGGATTTGATCAAGCAAGAGTCGCAGCTCAACTACCATCTGGTCGGGTATGTAGATTGTACAGGGGAGTCGCAGGGATCGGTACACGATGGCCTGCCTGTGTGGAACAACCTGGTCAATTTGCCGCAACTGGCACGCCAGTTTGGTATCCATGAAATTGTGATTGCCACTGAGTACGCGCCGAGCAAGGAACTTGCACTTTCGCTGATCGAGTGTCAGGCGCACGGGGTTCAGGTGCTCTGGCTCCCTGAACTTTATGAGCGACATCGCCGCAGCGTGCCCATCGATCACATCGATCCGGAATGGGCGTTGGCGGCTGTTCGGGCTGCGCCCACGCTCATGCAGCGGGCAGCCAAGCGTCTACTCGACCTGGCTATTGTGCTGTTGGCGCTGCCTGTGCTGTTGATCCTCATGCCGATCCTGATCTTGATCATCAAGCTGGATTCACCTGGCCCGGCCTTTTATCGGCAGGTGCGTCTGGGGCGCGCTGGGAAGCCCTTCTCGATCATCAAGCTGCGTAGCATGTATGTGGATGCGGAACAGAACGGGGAAGCCCGTTGGGCGACGCAGGACGACCCCCGCATCACGCGCGTAGGCCGTGTGCTGCGCAAGACCCGGCTGGATGAACTGCCCCAGTTGATCAATGTCTTGCTCGGGGAGATGAGCTTCATCGGCCCGCGACCGGAACGGCCAGAGTTTGTGCGAGAGCTTGAGCAGCATATCCCGTATTACCGGACCCGGCTCCTGGTGAAACCTGGTCTCACCGGTTGGGCGCAGGTGCAGTACAGCTACACCAGCAGCGTAGAGGATACCTTTGTCAAGCTGCAATATGACCTCTACTACATTCATCGTTGGTCGGTTTGGCTTGACCTATACATTCTGTTCCGGACGGTTGCGGTTGTCTTTCAGTTTAAAGGAACCTAGACCGCACCCCCAGGGTGGCTCCCTGTGGATACGGTCTAGGCTCGTCACTACCGGTATGGTCTGGGATGGAAGCGTGCAGCGTTTACCGGCAGGCTATTGTTTGCACAGGCCCTTACTTGGATATGTAGGGCAGAAACACGGCCTCCGTTGGCGCTACTTGCCCCTCCGGTCCGGGTGCAGGTGCAGGTGCAGGTTCGGCCTGGTCACCTGTCGCCAGCAGCGGGATTTCGTTGAGGTATTCCTCGACGTTGGTGTAACCGTCGCCGTCGGCATCCTGTGGACCGTCGGCAGGGTCATTGGGGTTGAAGCCATGCTGGAGTTCCCAGGTATCGGGCATGCCGTCGCGGTCGGTATCGGTGGGAGGTGTTCCCGAGGCCAGCGTCGGCCAGCCGCCCACTTGATCCGGATGGTTGATGATGCCGCCCGTGCGAGTCTTGACCTCGTTGACGATACGGGCATCGACGGCGTCTCGTTTGGGCAGCGTCGCCCCGGCCTGCGCCAAGACCGTTTCATAGGCAGCCTGGGCACTGGTGATGGTGAACTGCGGGCCAGCATGCTGCGTGCCGACCAGGTACGCGCGCGAGTTGGGTTCAACCACAGCGTCCTGCGGCAGGCTGTCGTCGGGGCGGTGCGGGCCGATGTTGCCATGCACGTAGATCTTCAGATCGGTGATCGGGTCGCCGCGGCGTTCCAGCTTCAGAACCTCGTAATCGTACTCATTATAGGTCTGGCTCGTGACCGGAACGTTTGGATGCCGCTGGTGATAGTTGCCGATGATGTTGTAGTGCTGCGGGGTTCCGTTTGGCAGCCGAGAATTGGCAATCTGCATCTCGCTCGACTCCGAGTAGGAGCGGTCACCCGAGTAGTAGATGACGTTGTTGACGATATCGATTCGCCCGGTGCCGTGGATCAGCGGGCTGCGCCCCACGTTGTGGGCCATCAGGTTGCGAATGGCGGTGACGTTCTCCACCTTCGCCCCAATCATCAGCCCCTTGGAGTGGCACTCATTTGGGTAGGTGGAGCAGTGCAGCCCCTCGGCGATGATGCTGTCCTGGATGGTGACGTTGCGTGTGACATGCGAGTTGGGATCATCGTAGTCCGTTGCGAGTTCGATGACCTTGTCCACCGACCAGCTAGTCGAAACATGATCGAGAATGATGTTATACGAATGGTACTTGGCATTGGACAAGATAGACACTGCATCCGGTCTGCCGCCGGGACCGGGGCGGAAACGCATATGACGGACGATGACATCGTGTGTCCGGATGACCAGGGCAGCCCCGTCGCCTGCAAACCCTTGCAGCCGGAGTGCAATCCCGTCTCCGGGCGCGGTCTGACCGGCAATGGTGACATACGGATTCACGATGAAGAGCGGCTGACTCAGCACAATCGTGCCGCCGACCCGGAAGACGATGATGCGCGGGCCATTGTATTCCAACGCCTTGCGCAGGCTGCCGGGGCCGCGGTCGTTGAGGTTGGTGAC
>CAZYQJ010000607.1:0-3826 GCA_964649925.1 uncultured Litorilinea sp. | reverse complement strand
GCCGGTCACTGCGGGATATGTCGACGACAAGTTCTTCATCCGCCGGGCAGGCAGGCTCATGGCGACGCCGCTCTTCTTGGTCCTCCTCATCGTAGAGAGCACCGATCTGCTCTTCGCTGTGGACTCGATCCCGGCCATCTTCGCCGTGACGAACGACCCGTTTATCGTCTACACCTCCAACGTCTTTGCCATCCTGGGTCTGCGTTCACTGTACTTTATGTTGGCCGGTGCGATAGACAAGTTCTACTACCTCAAACCGGCGTTGGCAGTGGTGCTGGTCTTTGTCGGCACAAAGATGGTGATGGTCGATATCTACAAAATTCCAGTGGCCCTCTCCTTGGGCGTCATTGCGAGTATCCTGGCCGTAGCTATGATCGCTTCTCTGCGGTATCAACGGCGTGAATACTCTCGATTGCAGCCTTGACAGTCTGAGCGCTGCGCTGGAGGGCCGCCTCTTCTTCAGGGACAAGGGGCGGCCACAGCGTGGACAGAATCCCGGTTCCGCCTAGAAGACGAGGCAGTGATACGGTGACATCACGCACGCCTGCCACTTCCTCGGTGCGCGTGCAGACGGTCAAAATGGCGCGCTGGTCACGCAGAATCGCGTTGACGATGCGCGCCAGGGCCGCGCCGATGCCATAATAGGTAGCGCGCTTGCCCTGGATGATGGTATAGGCGGCGCGGCGCACCCCTTCGTCAATCGCCTGGCGCGCCTCTTGATCCAGCGTGATGCCCTGGCTGCGGCAGTAATCTTCCATTGGAATCCCGCCGATGCCCACCTCAGACCAGGTCAGCACCTCAGAATCGCCGTGTTCGCCGATCACATAGGCGTGAACGTGCTGGGCGTCTACCCCCAGTTTTGTCCCCAACAGCGTGCGAAAGCGAGCGGTATCCAGCGTCGTCCCCGACCCCACGACCCGCGCCGCGGGCACGCCATGATCCGCCGCATAGATCGCGGTCAGGTGCGTCGTCACGTCCACCGGGTTGGAAGCGACGACCAAAACCGCTTCGGGCGCATGGGCGAGAACGCTGGGCACAATGGCACGAAAAATGGCGGCGTTACGGTCAAGCAGTTCAAGGCGTGTTTCACCTGGTCGCTGGTTGACGCCAGCGGTCAACACCACAACACGGCAGCCAGACAGATCGGCGTAGCCGCCTGCATGGATATCCATCGGGTGGGCAAACGGCACGGCATGGCGGATGTCGTCGGCTTCGGCACGTGCACGCGCTTCGTCAATATCGACCAACACGATCTCGCGGCCAACCCCGCTCATCACCATGGCATAGGCCGCAGTAGCTCCTACGAAACCGCTGCCGACAATCCCTATCTTCCCCGTTCGATTCATGCGCAAGACCTCCTATTGGCTCAGAATTCAGTTACTCTGTGCGCGGCTGCAGCGCATCGTGCGTTCCTTGCCGCCTTAAGATACGCCGCGTTTTCCAGGTTCTATAGGCGAAGAACAGCGGCATATTGACCCACATGAACCAGGGTAACAACCGCCGCGGCCACGCTTGGGACAGCGTAGCCTCTACTTCGTCCACGATCTCAGTCTGGTGGGGATCCAGACGGACGAAGCGGTGGCGGTGTACCCAAGATGCAAATGGCCCTTCCACCTGGCGGTCACGGAAGCCGGTCGGAGAGACCTGGTCAATGCGCGCCCGCCAATGAACCGGAAGCGGGCCGATCCAAAGCGTGAAAACCATCTCGTCGCCCTCGCCTAGTTCGACAGGCGCGTGATGGAGGCGGACAATGACGGGCGGGGGCGTGAGCGTCCCCATGCCTGATGCACGCCGGTGAAAGGCGGCGACCTCCTCGACCGGGCTGTCCACGCGGAAGCGGTGTACGTATTTCATGTGAGCAGCGCCCGGAAGGCCGCTTCTGCGGTGGGATACGTAAAGGAAAACCCCAAGTCTTGTAACCGTTTGGGGACAGCGCGCTGGCCGTCCAGCAGCACGGTTGCCATTTCGCCAAAGGCCGTGCGCAGGGCAAAACCAGGCACAGGCATCACCGCGGGACGCCCCATCACCTGGCCGAGCGTTTGGGCAAATTCTCGGTTGGTTAGTGGTTCGGGAGCGCTCAAGTTGAAGGGGCCGTCGGCATCAGGATGGTCGATCAGAAAGCGGATGGCGCGCACCTCGTCTTCAATGTGGATCCAGGGCCAGTACTGTCTGCCACTCCCTATCGGGCCGCCCGCAAAAAAACGGAAGGGCATCACGATTCGCGGCCATGCGCCGCCTGCACTGCTCAGGACAAGCCCGGTACGGATGACAGCCCGGCGGATGCCCAGACTCGCCGCGCCCGCCGTACTCGCTTCCCAGTCAAAGCAGACCTGCGCCAGGAAGTCGCTGCCGGGGGAACTGGCTTCAGTCACGATTTCGTCCCCGCGCGGCCCATAATAGCCGACAGCGGATGCCTGGATCAGCACACGCGGCTTGACCGAGGCAGCGGTCACCGCTTCCATGACCGCCTTTCCAGCGTTGATCCGGCTGGTGTAGATGCGCTTCTTGCGTTCGTCGGTCCAGCGGGCATCGGCAATACCCTCGCCAGCCAAGTTGACAATGGCATCAGCGCCGTCGGCGTGCCGCGCCCAACCCTCCGCAGTGGCGGCATCCCATTCGGCAAGGCGGGCAGGGCCGGGCAGATCCAGACGCCGATTGGCGTTGCGGGTGAGGATGATCACCTCATGCTCATCGGCGGCCAGGCTGTTGGTCAGGGCGCGGCCAATCAACCCCGTTCCCCCTGTGATGATCACACGCATAGGTTCTCCTTACATTAGGTCTGAATGCAGGCTCTGTGCACGCTGCTAGATGTGATCAACTTTGATGTGAAAACTACTGGTTGCCCTCAAAATGACCAGGTATAATAGAACCATTAGATGAAGCGTCGGGGGCTTTGAGCGCTGCCAAGGCGTCCGGCCCCGTTGTTCTTCCAGTGTAATGCAGATTGGCCCCGGTATATGTAGGCCGATGCAGCGTCTTGTCTACAAAACAGTTGGACAAACGTTGTAAATTGTATGCATACTACTGTGGCGCTTCGCGCCCTGTATGATATGGTGCCTCCATTCTGGACACGGATTCACCCCAAATCGACTCGCCGGAGGACGAGGTATGCAGCTACAGACGCACGCGTGGGAGGCTCCCTTGCTGCTGCGGGCTTACGAGGCCCGGCATACTGAGCGGGCTGGCCCGTCATCCTCGTTTGAACCGGCCCTGCTTGACCGTGCCTATGTCTACTGTGAAAACCTCACAGCCTTACACAGCAAGTCCTTTTACCTGGCGTCTGGACTGCTTACTGGTGAAAAGCGCCGCGCTGTGCGCGCCCTCTATGCCTTCTGCCGGGTGACTGACGACCTGGTTGACTGCCGTGTCCCTAAGCGACGGGCACGGCTGGAAACATGGCGTCAATGCATCCTTGACGCCAACCCCCCTGCCCACAATCTGGTTGCGATTGCTTGGACAGATGCGCGCCTGCGCTATGGCATCCCGGTGCAGTATGCCGAGCAATTGATTGACGGGGTGGCGCAGGACTTAGAGCCTCCACACTATGAAACGTTTGACCAACTGGCCGCCTACAGCTACGGTGTCGCCTCGACCGTGGGGCTGATGAGCATGCACATCATCGGCTATTCCTCGTCTGAGGCCATTCGCTATGCCATCAAGTTGGGGGTGGCGCTGCAACTGACCAACATCCTGCGTGACATTGCCGAGGACTGGCAGACAGGCAGGCTCTATCTGCCGCATGAAGAATTGGCCGCATACGGCATCACGCCCGCCGACCTCGAAGCGGGTCGCGTCACCCCGCGCTGGCAGGCATTTATGCGCTTCC
>CAZYQJ010000606.1:2956-3832 GCA_964649925.1 uncultured Litorilinea sp. | reverse complement strand
AAAGCCATACATCGCCGCCGCGCTGCCCACAATGCTCAGGGCAAAGACCGTTTCAATCGCTGCGGTATAGCCCAGCCCCAAGAAGCGCAGCAGCACTTCCGCAATCCAGTGGCTCAAGGGGCCGTAGATGTTAAAGAACGGGTAGCCATAGCCAAAGGCAAAGTCAGGGCTCCAACGCGGCCACCAGACGCCATCCTCCACCAGCCGGTTGTATTCGAACAGGAAATAGACATGGTGGCGCGCATCGTTTGCGCCCCAGTGATAGCCGGGCAGCAGAAAGGGAGCTACGGCAAATACAGTCAGCAGCAGCGACAGCCAGAACAGGCCATCACGCCACAGGGCCGGGTCGCAGCAAAGGTCGTCAGCCTGCTGTGGCTGCGACGCGCTCCGGCGCCGCCTTGCCCAAACAGCGCGCGGTTCACTCTGCATACAAAATCAGCTTATCGTCCATGCCGCCATCCACAGGCAACCGGGTCCCATCGCGCCAGTCGTAAAAACCGAAATAGTAGCGGATCGGCTCTGCGCCCGCCAACGCTTCGCGCCCGACACGCAGCGCATAGCGCCCAGCGTAGATTTCGCCCGGCAGCCAGGTGGTGGCGGGCTGGTTGCTGCGCAGCGGCTGTGTGTCTACCTGCGCCAAGACCAAGTCACCCTGTTCGCCGTCCATCACTGCCTGAAAAAAGATGTTGTAGTCAAAGGGCAGCGGTCGCAGCACCTGCCAGGTAACGGTCAACGTGGCGCTGCCCAGCCCGGGCCGTTCGGTGACCTCCGCCGCCAAGATCGCCAGGTCGTGATGCGCGCCCACGATGGCGATGGGGCTGTCGGGCGGCGTCACCTGCGTCCCTTCGACTGCCAAATAAGGGTAGCTGCTCAACA
>CAZYQJ010000606.1:0-2946 GCA_964649925.1 uncultured Litorilinea sp. | reverse complement strand
GAACGGCGCACGGCGCAGCGGCGCGCTCAGCGCAGGGACGCTGCCTGCCAGCAGCGCCAGCAGCGGGGCCGCCAGCAGCGCCACCTGCCAGGGGTAGGTCAACAGCCGGTATGCGCCGGTCCAGTGCCAGATCGCCGCGCTCACGTTCAGGCTCAAGCCCAGAAGCAGCACGCCACCCGCCACGCCAAAGGCCAACATGCGCCCCTGCACGTTGCCGCGCCAGCCTGCCACGCGCACCCGCCACAGCCACAGGGCGACGATGCCCAGCCCCAACGCCGCAAACCCGATTTGGAACGGGTACTCATCCTGCCAGCCCGGCACGCTCGGCGCAGCGGCCCAGCCACCAACCAGTAACTGGCTCACGTACAGAAAGTGGTCGTCAAAGGCCACAGGCGACGGCGCGCTGACCGACCACAGCGGGATCAGGCTCACCAAACCAGCGGCAGCGCTGACCCCTACGACCAGTAGCGCCAGCCGCGAACGCTCGACCCAAGCGGCATAAGCCAGCAGCAGCAGCGATGCAAAGACCGCCAACCCTGCCTGTACACGCCACATCCACAGGATGCACAGGACGATCACGCCCGCCGCGCTGGGCGAACGGCTGTCGGCATAGCTGGCGATACCGGCCAGGGCCAGGGGCAGCAGCCCCAAGATCAGCGCATCGGCCAGACTGCCGCGCACATAGACGGTCGCCAGAAAAGGCGGCAGCAGCAGATAGACGATCCCGGCCAGCCCTGCTGCACGGTCGCCCAGCCGCGCCCGCAGCCAGGCATAGACGCCCAGCCCGCCCAAGATCATGCTCAGGGCAAAGACGGCGCGCACTGCCGTCACAGCAGGTACACCCAGCAAGAGCAGCGGTTGTGCAGGCAAAAAGGCGGCGCTTCCCGTCCCGCGCCACAGATCAGGCGCGGTCGCCACGCTCGCCAGCGCGCCGGCGGGGATCACATTCCAGACAGGCACAAAGCCTTCCAGGCTCCGCCAGTATCCGGGATAGGTGGCCGGCGCCCAAGCAAATAGACTACCGAGCAGGAGTGTCCAGAAACCGAGCCGGGTCGCGTGCTCATCGCCAAAGCTCATCGAAACCCTCAAGGACATCTACTCAAGAGGTAAGGAGCAGTTCATCGTCGAGTTCTTCGCCGTGGGCGCTATCCAACAGGATGCCGCCCCCCTCAGCGCCGCCCGGCTCACCGCCGGTATCGGGCCTCTGCTGCAGGATGCGCTGGGCATGCAGGCTTAACAGTTCCAGGTCGGGAACCGTCAACCCATAGCGATTGGTCGGGTGGTTGAGGATACGCGTCAGGTCGAGCGTAATCAACCGGGCCAGTTCAGCATGCGTGCGAAAGGTCGTCCACTCCACAAAGGCCGCGCGCATAAACTGCTGGGCGGCAGGGGTGCGCGCCCCAGGGGTGCGCAGCGGCAGCACATCGCGCTCCAGCTTCCAGGCCAGGTGCCATTCCGCCCCGGCGGGTGCGGTGATGTCCCGGCCCATCAGAAAGTAGACGCGGTCACAGTTGGCGATCAACTCAAAGATATCGTCATACGACGCGCCATGCACCGGCGTGCGGCGGATCTCAACGCCGATCTTCACGGGCAAATCCGCAATTGCCCGTCCAATGACGGCGCGTTCGGCTTCTAAATCTTGTGTTGCACTGACAAAAAGACGTAACTTCTCGGCCATATAAAACACCCCATCGTTTCCAGTCTACAGCTAATTTACACCCGATGCCGCCAGGAGTCCAAAAAATCTGCAAAGCACTTGGTCACCTCGATGGGACGTTCCTCCATGACCATATGGCCTGCATCGGGCAACACCGCCAGGCGGCTGTGGGGCAGCCCTGCGGCTAGCTCTGCGCTCAACGCGGGGGAGACCATGCGATCCCGTTCGCCGCACAAGACCAGCGCGGGCGTCTGGATGGCAGGCAGCGCATCGGTCAAGTCGAAGCGGGCACACGCCTCAAAATCACCCAACAGCACCCCCGGCGCACAGGCACGTAGCGCCGCCAACGCCTCAGCGCGCCTCGGTTCGGGTGTCTCCGGCCCATAAAAGCCCGCCACAATGCGCTCGGTGGCCTGTTCGGGGTCACTTTGCAGCAAGGCCAACAGCTTTGGGGAAACCGGCAGCCGCGGCCCGCCGCCCACCAACGCCAGCCCTGCTGTCACATCCGGATGGCGGTAGGCGAACATCAGGGCAATGGCCGCGCCCAGCGAATGACCGGCGACCAGCGGCGCAGACAGCCCCAACGCACCCACAAACTGATACACCAGCGCGCAGTACGCCTCCACGCTCGTATAGCCCGGCCCCTCGGATTGACCGTGGCCCGGCAGATCCAGGGCATAGACCGAGGTTGCAGGCAGGCGGCGCAGCCGTGGCGGCCATTGCAGATAAGTGCCGCCCGCGCCGTGGATCAGCACCAGCGGCGGGCGAGCGTCCTGTGCCCGCGGCGTGATGGTGTGCTGATAAAAATGCAAGCTGCGCCCGCCCAGGCTCAGCGTCCGCCGAATGGAGGCTACGCCCTGTGTCATCGATGCCTCTTGGCCTCTTCCTCCAGCGGTGGGTAGCCGCAGTTGGGGTTGTCGAGCAGCCGTATATCGGCGTCCACCATCAGGCGCACCAAGGTGCGGAAGTCCACGCTTGGCTCCCAACCGAGCAGGCGACCGGCCTTGCTGGCATCGCCCACCAGCAGGTCTACCTCGGCAGGCCGGTAAAACTTGGGGTCTTGCACCACATAGTCACGCCAGTCCAGGTCAACATAGCCAAACGCTTCTTCCAGAAATTCCTGGACGCTGTGCGTTTCGCCGGTGGCGATGACAAAATCATCGGGGTCGTCGCGCTGGAGCATCATCCACATGGCGCGCACATAGTCCCCCGCATAGCCCCAGTCGCGCCGCGCTTCCAGGTTGCCCAGCCGCAATTCGTTTGCCAGCCCGCGCTTGATGCGCGCCACA
>CAZYQJ010000605.1:0-3855 GCA_964649925.1 uncultured Litorilinea sp. | reverse complement strand
GGCGAGCGTATAGTTGTTGGCGCTGGAAAGATAGATCAGCGGGCCGTAGAAGTCATCCCAGGTGCGCTGGAAGGTGAAGATCGCCACGGTGGTAAGCGCGGGCAGCGAGAGGGGGAGGAAGATGTTCCACCAGATTTGCAGCCGGCTCGCCCCGTCGATGCGCGCGGCGTCCTCGATCTCCATCGGGATGCCCAGGAAGAACTGGCGGATCAAGAAGATGTTGATCGCCCCGCCGCCAAACCAGGCCGGTACGGTGAGCGGCAGAAACGTGTCCAGCCATTCGATCCGGTAAAAGACGATATAGAGCGGGATCAACGTGACCTGGGGCGGCAGCATGACCGAGGCCAGCGTGGCGATAAACCAGAAATTGCGCCCCGGAAAGCGGATGCGCGCAAAGCCATAGGCGCAGAGCGACGAGGTGAGCAGCACCCCCACCAACACCGTGACGCTGATAAAAAGCGTGTTCAGCGTCCAGCGCGTGAAACGCATATTGGGGTAGTTCCAGGCGTCCACGTAGTTCTGCAACTGGGGCACTTTGGGCCAGAGCGTCGGCGGGAAGAGATAGACTTCGGGCTTGGTCTTGATCGAGGTAATGATCATCCACCACAACGGGACAATCGAGATCAGCGAAATGAGGATCAACAGGAAGTAGAGCAGCGCAGCGCGCCCTTCTCGCTGCCAGAACCGCCTGCGCGTCGCGCGACGTTCGCCCGCTCGCTGCACAGAGGTGGCTGTGGCACTCATTGCTTCACCTCATAGTAGACATAGGCATCAGAACCGCGGAAGATCAGCAACGTCAACGTCAAAATGATCGCAAACATAAACCAGGCCATCGCCGCGGCCATCCCCATTTGCAACCACTTAAAGGCCTTCTCATAGAGGTTCAGGTTATAGACGTAGGTGCTGAAGAGCGGTCCGCCTGCCGTCAGCACAAAGGGCGGCAGGAAATACTGGAAGGTAAAGATCAATCCGGTCACCAGGTTGAAAAATATCGTGGGCGAGAGCATGGGCAGGGTGATGTGCCAGAACAGCCGTGACTCGCTGGCCCCGTCGATCTTTCCGGCATCATAGAGTTCTTGAGAGATGCCCTGCAGCCCGGCGAGAAAGATCACCATCGCTGGGCCGATACTCCACAAATTGAGCACCGCCAATGAAGGCAGCGCCGTACTTGGTTCAGAGAGCCAGCCAAAGGTCGGCAGGTTGAGCCGTTCGAGCGTGGCGTTCACCAGCCCGAACTCCGGGTTGAGCAGCCACCCCCAGATAAAGACCATGGCAATGCCGGGGACAATCGTAGGCATATAAAACGCTGTACGGAAAAAGCGGATGCCGGGCAAATTCTGGTTGAGCAGCAGCGCCGCGGCCAAACTCGCCACCAACGTCAGTGGGACCGACATGGCGGCATACAAGAGCGTGATCCACAGCGAATGCAGCACACGCAGATAGTCTTCGGTGAACATCTCGCGGTAGTTGCGCAGCCCCACAAATTCCGGCGTTTTGAGCAATGGATAGTCGGTCAGGCTGAGATAGAGTGAGGCCAGCATAGGGCCGAAGGTCCAGATCACCAGCCCCAAAATGACGGGCAGGATAAACAGATAGCCCTCGATGGTGTCTCGCCAAAAGGCTTTTGTGTGGCGCGGGCGCAGCCGCCGGGGTTCAACTTGCGTTGCCATCATCACCTCATCTTCTGCATACCAGCATCTGGGGGGACATCACCTTGCGCATCCAAACTGTCTCGTAAGTAGGAATAGGTGGCTGCCATCGCACGATGGCAGCCACCTTTGAGCAGGAGCTGGCAGGCGGTCACGCATGGCCGCGCGGCCATTGGGGAGCCGTGACGGGTGGAACGCCGGGCATTGCGCCGCGGCGCTCGCAGTAGGGCCTGCACGCCAGTGGCGGCTCACTGCGATTCCCATACGCAGGGAGAGAGACAGTGGTACATGCCTCCTCGCTGCAGAACAAAGCTTATTCAGCGGCCCGGTCCAAACAGGCCTGGATCTCGGCATCGACGCCGGGGAAGACATCCGCCGCCGTGCCCTGGCCGCGGATCACGCTCTCCAGCGCGGCGCGGATGGCCGTATTGACCTGGCCGGTGTAGAGGCTGCCGCATTCGACCGGATAGGTGCGCGGCAGGATGCCAAACTGCTGTCCCTCGACAAAGACGCGGCGGAACTCGGCGGGCGGTGGCTCCAGTTCGCCAAAGACCTCCGATTCAGCCATCGACTGCAGGAGCGGCGCGGCGCGGTAGGTGCGCAGCATGGTCTCCTGGCCTTCAGGCGAGATCAGGACCTTCACGAAGTCCCAGGCTTCTTCTGGATACTGCGTACCGGAACTGACCGCATAGCCAAAGGTTCCCATACCAGTGAACCGCCCTTCGGGATGGCCGGGGATAAACTCCACATCCCACTCAAACGCCCCCGGCTCGATCCCATCACGGAAGACACCGGCAAAGATGGGGATGCTCAACCAGGTGGCGCACTTCTGGTTGATAAAGCAGTTGCCGCCCAGGTCGCTGCCCAAGGGGATCGCCACGTCATGTTCGACCCACAGATCGGCATAGGCCTGGATACCCGCCAGTGATTCTGGACTGCTCAGCGTGGACTGTGTGCCATCCTCGCTCAACACATCGCCGCCATAGCCGCGAATCCAGGGGACGAGATAGGCCCACCAGTCGAACCCGCCGCCGCCATTCGTGCCGCCAATGCCGACACAGTGGGAATCGGGATGGGCTTCCTGCACCATCTTGCAAGACGTGATGAACTCATCCCACGTCCAATCCGGGTGGGGCAGGGGTGCGCCCGCGGCTTCCCACATCGTCTTGTTGTAATAGACCTGCACATTGTCGAGCGAAGTAGGGATCATGTACAGCCCCGGATCGCCCTCCACGCGGCCCAACCCCAAGATGGACTCATAGGCGTCATCGATGTCCACCTCCTCGTCGACATCGGCAAAGGGCTGCATGTCCAGCAGCACACCAGCATCCACAAAGGGCGCGGTGTAAATATCCGCCGTGTACATGATATCGGGGAGGTTGCCTGCAGCGGCCATGGTAAAGACTTTATCGGCGTACTGATCGCCGCCATACTCGATTTCGATTTCAAAGTCCGGGTGGCTTTCCTGGAATTTGCGGATCATAAAGTCGTTGGCCGCAAGCGCATGGTCACCGTTCGACGTGTAGAAACGCAAGACTTTCTTGCCGCTTTCGGCGGGTGCAGCGGCAGATTCCTCGCTGGCCGCTGCGCTCTCCGCCGCAGGGGGAGATGCAGTCGGAGCGCAGGCCCCCGCTACCAACGCCAGGATCAGGATCAGAGAGCCGAACCAAAATCGCTGCGTGGTTCTTTGCCGCATATCGGGTCCTCCTTTGTGATGGAACCTTGTGCATGGGTGCAGACACAGACGCCCGCGGGGGAGCGAGCCGGACGAATCAACGCAACCGCCATAGAAATGGTGAAAGGGGAGCTTTGACACAAGGATTACCCACTGGGCCGCAGGATAGCGTAGTCAGTGTACGGTTGGCCCAGATCATTTCGGATGCAACGTGTTCGGCACGCAGGCAACCGGGAAGCGGCGTTAGTATAACATGGCTGCAGATCAGCTACAACCCCATTTTGGACACGGTTTGGCCGAGATTTGGCCATCAGCGGTGTTGCGGCTGTCCGATTCGGAGCGAAACGGCTACAATCAGGCCGCAAGATCTCGCATGTCGGCTGTGAATTCCCAACCCTATCGATCAACCTTATGGACACACCCGCCACAACCTCCCCGCTCGACGGCATGATGATTGACCTGCGCCGCCTGTTGTTTGGCTGGCTGCCGCTGCCAACGACCTTCCTGGCGATCTACGGCTATCTCCTGATC
>CAZYQJ010000604.1:925-3884 GCA_964649925.1 uncultured Litorilinea sp. | reverse complement strand
GATGCCCAATGGCGCGGCCAATCTCATCTGGTCGCGCAGCTATGACACCGACGGTGAAACCAATGTGACTGTCCGCCAGGTCATCACCCTGACCGACGAAGCGGGCGATGTCCTGACGCCCGGCATCTATTTCTTGCAGGTGCAGCAGCCCGAAGGTACATCCACCGAAAGCGGGATGCTCAACCGCAGCCAGTCAGTCATCGTCATTAGCAATAACAACCTGACCTTCAAACGCAGCCAGCGTGAGACAAGCCTGGCCTGGCTGACCGATCTGCAGACGGGTGAACCCGTCGCCGACCAGCCGCTGCGCTTCTTCCGAGAAGGTACCCTAGTGGGTGAGGCGACGAGCGGCGCAGATGGCATTGCCACCGTACGCCTGGAGGACGACCCCGAAACGCGCTGGGCCCCCGTCCTCGCCATGGCCGGGGAACCGGGCGATCCGGAATTCGCCCTGGTATCGTCCGACTGGTCTAGCGGCATCGCGCCGTGGGACTTTGGCATCAACGGCGGCTGGACGCTCGAAGCACTGCAAAGCTACTTCTACACCGACCGTCCCATCTACCGGCCCGGCCAGACCGTCTATTGGAAGGGCATCGTTCGTCTGCTGCAAGAGGATCTATACCAACTACCGCCCGAAGATCTCAGCGTTCACCTGACCCTGCGCGACCCGATGGGCAACGTGATGCTCGACGAAGCGCGGCCCCTCGACGCCAACGGCACGATCCAGGGACAGATCGATCTTGCGTCGGAAGCCCTGACCGGCAGCTACTTCATGGAAATCCAGATGGAGTTGGCCTCCGGCGAGATCATCTATAACGGGTTTGGCTTCCCGGTCGCGGCCTATCGCACACCGGAATTCGAGATCACCGTCACCCCCTCCCAGCCCGAATATCAGCAGGGAGACACGGTGCAGATCAAGGTGCAGGCCAATTACTATAGCGGCGGCCCGCTCGCCAATGCCCCCGTCACCTGGCGGCTGATCTCCGAACCCTACTACTTCTACTGGGAAGACGCGCCGGACAACCGCTTCTACAGCTTTACCCCCTTCGACCCGGAACAGGCGGAATATGATCCCTACCAGGGCAGCTTTAACCTGGGCCTGATCCGTGAGGGCAGCGGCCAAACCGCCGCTGATGGCAGCTTTACCATTGAACTGCCGGCCGACCTCGCAGGCGCGGCGCAAAGCCAAAACTGGTCATTCGATGTCACGGTGCAAAGCCCCACCAACCAGTTTGTCAGCGGGCGCACCGCTGTGCCCATCCACAAAGCGGCTTACTATGTGGGCCTCAGCCCGCGCAGCTATGTCAACCCGGTGAACACCGAAACCACTGTTGACCTGGTCGCGGTCACCCCGGATGGCGAGTTGGTGTCTGACGCCGAGGTACAGGTCGTCGCCTACGAATTCCAGTGGAACAGCGTCTACGCGCGCAGCGCCGATGGCGTCTTCCGTTGGGAGACCAGTGTCAACCGCACGCCGGTTTACACTACCACCGTCACGACCGATGGCGACGGGCAGGCTGAATTCACATGGACGCCTGAGGTCGCCGGACAGTACCAGATCGTCGCCCAGGCCGAGGATGAAGACGGCAACACGACAACCGGCAGCGTCTTCCTCTGGGTCAGCGCCGCCGACCCGGATGATTTCGTGGCATGGCCGCGCGAAAACAACGACCGCATCGAACTGGTGGCGGACAAGGATCTCTATGAGCCGGGCGACACCGCCCATGTCCTCGTCCCCAGCCCGTTCGCCGGGCCTGTACAGGCGTTGTTGACCATCGAACGTGCCGGAGTCGTCAGTGCCGAGGTCGTCACCCTGACCGGCAACAGCGAAACCATCGAGATCCCGATCACCGAAGACCACATCCCCAACATCTTTGTGGGTATTGCGATTGCCAAGGGGATTGACGAAACCAACCCAACACCCGCCATGCGGATCGGGTACGTGCAACTCAACGTCGACACCTCTGCCAAGGAGTTGACCGTCGACGTCACAACGTCGGCCCAGACGGTGGAACCGGGTGCGTCGGTCGCCTATACGCTCACCGTGACCGACCTGGCGGGCGAGCCCGTGGCCGACGCTGAAGTCAGCGTCGCCGTGGTAGATCGAGCCATCCTGGCGTTGGCCGCGGTCGACGACCGCCCGATGGTAGACATCTTCTACTACCAGCGCCCGCTGGGCATCTCGACTGCCGCCCTGCTGACCATCAACCAGGACCGCATGAGCCAGCAGCTTTCCGAAGGTGCCAAGGGCGGTGGCGGTGGCGGTGACGGCATCGGGCTGGACATACGCACCGAGTTCCCTGACATCGCCTTCTGGCGCGCTGAGCTTGTCTCCAATGCCGAGGGCGTGATCACCTTTACGGTGGACCTGCCCGACAACCTGACCACCTGGCGGCTGGCGGCTAAGGCCGTCACCGCAGACACCCTCGTCGGCGATACCACCTATGATATTGTCGCCACCAAAGACCTCCAGGTCCGCCCGTTGGTCCCGCGCTTCTTCACCGCGGGCGATCAGGCGCAGATCGGGGCGGCGATCATCAACACGCGCGCCGAAGGTCTATCCAATGGCCTGTTGACCCTGGAAGTCGCAGGCGCGACCGTGCAGGAGGAGGATCTGTCCGCGCCGTTTGAGATGGATGCCGCCGGGCAGACGCGCCAGACCTGGCCAATCACAGTAGAACCCACCGCGGCCCAGGTGGTGATCACCCTGACCGCAACGGCAGACACGGTTGGCAGCGATGCCGAGACCATTGGCGACGCAGTGCGCCTCACGATCCCGGTGGCGCGCTATGAATCGCCCGAAACGGTGGCGACAGCAGGGGCCGTTCCGCCCGAAGGGGTGCTGGAGGTGATCCACCTGCCCGAAGCCGCCACGGACCAGGGCGCGCTCGACGTGACCGTGGAGCCAAGTCTGGCCGGGGGGCTGGTAGGCGGCCTCAACTACCTGGAGCAGTTCCCT
>CAZYQJ010000604.1:0-915 GCA_964649925.1 uncultured Litorilinea sp. | reverse complement strand
ACCAGAGGGTAAGGCCGGTCTGCACCAAACCTAGAGCAGTTCCCTTATGAATGTACCGAACAGGTGGTCAGCCGCTTCCTGCCCAACCTATTCACCGCCCGCGCCGTGCAAACGCTGGGCATCGAAGACGCTGACCTGACCGAGAACCTGGACGAACAGGTCAATCTCGGCGTGCAGCGGCTTGTCACCCGCCAGAACCAAGATGGCGGCTGGGGCTACTGGCCCACCGAGCGCAGTTCGGTCTTTATCACAGCCTATGTGCTGTGGGGGCTGGCATCGGCGGATGAGGCAGGCTACACCGTGCCCGAGCGAACCATCAACCTGGCGGTAGACTATCTGGAGCGCAGTTTCCTGGCCCCGCGCGATGTGCTATATAGCTGGCAGCTCAACGAGATGGCCTTTATGCACTTCGTCCTGGCCGAGATCGACCGTGGCGACCCGGGCCGCGCCAGCACGCTCTACGACGTACGCGAACGGTTGGGCCATTACGGCAAAGCTTACCTGGCTTTGGCCCTGGCCCAGATGAGCGAATCCGGCGCGGACGACCCGCGCGTGACCACGCTCGTCAGCGACCTGGTGAGCGCAGCCGAAGTCAGCGCAACCGGGGCATGGTGGCAAGAAGACGAGATTGACTTCCGCACGCTCAACACCGACGTGCGTACAACCGGTATCGTGCTTGAGGCGCTCGTCCGGCTCGACCCGCAAAACCCCTTGCTGCCCCAGGTCGTGCGCTGGCTGATGACGGCGCGTGAGGGCCGCCATTGGTCAACCACCCAGGAAAACGCCTGGGCTATCATTGCCCTCACCGACTGGCTCGCTGCCACCGGTGAGTTGGCTGCCGACTACGACTGGACGGTCACGCTCAACGAGAGCGAACTGGCATCGGGCAGCGTGACCCCAGAGACCGTCGCCGAA
>CAZYQJ010000603.1:0-3886 GCA_964649925.1 uncultured Litorilinea sp. | reverse complement strand
GCGCCGCCGACCAACCGATCACCGGCTCGCGGATCGGCTTGGGCGTGGCTTGAACGGTGGGGCTCGACATTCGCGGCATCGGTTGCCGAGCCGTCTCAGGGACGTGCGCCGATGGATCGGTCCTAGCTTCTGCGCGCTGAAATCAATTCGCATGTTCAAGCTACTGCCCCAGGATAGAAACCCAATCAATTCCCTGTTGAGCGCTGGTGATGTCGCGTACCGTCACCAAAACCAACAGACCCAAGAGCAGCATAAAGCCAACCATGTGAATCATTCCCTCACGTTCGGGGTTCACACGGCGACCGCGGATCGCTTCGAACAGGATAAAGAGCAGCCGCCCGCCATCTAGCGCCGGGAGCGGCAGTAAGTTGGTGATGGCTAACGCCGCGCTCAACACCGCAGACAAACGCCAAATGGGGAACCACAGCCCGGTATCCAGCGTGGCATTGACCGCGCCGCCCACCATTTGCGCAATCCCCACCGGGCCAGTCAACTGGGCATCGCTGGGCGACACCTGCCCCATAAAGAGCAGCACCGGCAGTTGCAGCACCAGCAGCACATATTCACCCGTGCTGCGTACCCCTTCCCACAGGGCGGCGGGCAGCGACAGCGTCGCCAGGCGGCTTTGTGCGCCGATCTGCACCCCCAGCGATCCCTGTCCTTCAGGCGGGTTTTCGCGCGGGGTGATCGGCACGACCACGTAGCTGCCATCACGCAGCAGGCCGAGTTGCACCTCCTGCCCAGCATGCTGCTGGATCACCTCGTTGAGCGGGTTACGCTGGCTGATCGTGATGTCATTCACCGCATAGACCAGGTCGCCCGGTTGCAGCCCGGCCTGTGCAGCAGGCGTCCCTTCCACCACCATCGTGACCTCGGTCCCCATGACAGGCACGTAATCGACGCCCGCCAACAACTGCGCTTCTCCGGCAGCGGTCGCCAGGGGCAGTTCGATCACTTCACCATCACGCAGCACAGTCAACGACTGGATCGAAGGGTCCGGCGTCTCCTCTTGCAGCACGTTGTATTCGAAGTTTTCAATCGCGCTGATCAGAACGGGCTTTGCGCTCAGCGTCAACAGCACATCATTGGGCTGTACACCGGCAGCGGCGGCCGCGCTCCCCGGGTCCACTGCTGTCACCTGTGGATAGCCCACCACGGCAGGAAACCCAGCCATAAAGCTGGCCGCAAAAAGCACGACCGCCAGAAGTGCATTCATCGCCGGGCCAGCCGCCAATGTCGCCGCACGCGCCCCGCGGCTGGCCGCATTGAACGACCCAGGCGTCATATCGCCCATATCCTCGCCCCGCATGCGCGCAAAGCCGCCAAACGGGATCAGATTGAGCGTAAAATCCGTGCCATCATAACGAAACAACTTCACCAGTCTGGGAGGATATCCCATACCAAATTCCTCGACCACAATCCCATTGCGCCGCGCCACCCAATAGTGGCCCAACTCATGGAAAAAGATGAGGACCCCCAGCACAAGGATGAAGGAAATAACCGTCAGAATCATGGTTCCCCTTTCGCCAGCCGGACAGACCTCACCACAGGGGAAGTCTGGTGCGTTCTCTAGCAGGCCGGCTGCAGAACATACCCATTATACTCGTTGCAAACTTTATCCTGCAAATGGATCCCGAAAAGCGGGGCAGCGTGCTGTCTGCCCGGTTCTCCCAATGTAGGTCTACGCGGGGAGGATGTTTGTAAGCGTTATCCATGCACCAGCGTTCCAACGCGCTGCGCCGGGTCGCACAGCGCGGTCTGCAGTGCGCCGGGCGTCAATCCGCTGCACACCACCACATCCAGCCCAGGCCAGCGTTCGATCCAGCGCAAGGCCTGCGCGACCTTGGCGGCCATACCGCCGGTCACATCCACGCCGTGACTACCACCGACCCCCTGCCGCACGCTCTCAAAGGTGGCGGGCGTCACCTCGGCCAGCCGTAACGCCTGCGGATCGAGGAGCGGATCGGCGGTATAGATGCCGTCCACCTCGCCTGCCAAGACCACGCGCGTGGGCGGCAGTGATCCACTCAGCCACTCAAAGATCTCCTCTGTGCTGGCAATCGTGCCGCCGCGCACGGTGTCCAACGCCACATCGCCAAAGACCACCGGCGTCAGCCCTTGCGCCAACGCCTGCTCGACCGCGGCCTCCGGCCCGGCATAGATGCGCCCATCGGCGCAGCGCAGCGCCACACTGGGCTGGATGCTCCAGGCAGGGACGCCCGCCTCCAGCAGCGCGGCGACCACAATCCGGTTGAGGCGGGCAGCAGCGTCCCCTGTGGCGGCAAAACCATACCACTCGTCGGGCGTCTTGACGCCAGCGCGTGTGCCGTAACGCTGGGCATACACATGCCCAAAGCTGCCCGACCCGTGGCCTACGACCAGGCGCAGCCCAGGCCGGGCTTGCCGCGCTGCCTGGATCTCCGCCGCCAGCCGCCGGATCACCTCCAGCCGTGCCGTTTCGGGTTGTCGCTTGTCCGTCAAGAGCGATCCGCCCAATTTGACGTAAACGGTCTGCATCCAGTTCCCTTTTCAAAAGGGGAGTAGGCAGCGGGCAGGTAGGCAGTAGGCCAGGCTGGCAGCCCGACCTACGCTGTGGCCGATCCCAATCCGGTTCTGCCCTACTCCCTAAAAACCGCCCGCGCCGCGGCCACAAGCGCCGCATCCTGTTCGGGTAGCACGGTGCGCGGGTCAAAGAGCAAATGGTCTTTTTGAATGCGGCAGATAACGGGCGGGTCATGACGGCGCAACGCCGCAGCGCGACCTTCGGCATCGGCACAGCTAACCGCCAGCAGCGTCGTGGGCAATGTCTCACCCGGCAGACTGCCGCCGCCTATGGCACTTTCTCCCGGCCAGGTTGCCAGTTGTACTGCCTGGTGAGGCAGATCGGCAGCGATCTGCGCCCGCCACGCTTCGGCGCGCGCGTGCAAGTCAGCAGGCTGCGCCGCGATCATCCGCCAGATGGGGATCTCGTCCAGGGCGCGCCCGCGCTGATAGCTGCGCAGCGTCGCCTCCAGCGCGGCCAGCGTCATCTTGTCCACACGCAGCGCCCGCGCCATCGGATGGCGGCGCACTCGGTCCACCCATTCATGCCGTCCGACGATAAACCCGGCCTGCGGCCCGCCCAGCAACTTATCGCCGCTGAAGGTCACCACGTCCGCACCCGCCTGCACACTCTCCTGAACCATCGGCTCCGGGGCCAACCCAAACCGCTGCGTGTCCAGCAATGTGCCGCTGCCCAGGTCGTCGATCAACAGCAGCGGTGCGCCGTTTGTCTCCCGGTGGGCACGCACGATCTGCGCCAACTCCGCCAGGGACGGCTCGGTCACAAACCCGATCTGGCGAAAGTTGCTGCTGTGAATCCGCATAATTGCCGCGCTCTCGGTGTTGAGCGCCGCCTCAAAGTCGCGTCCATAGGTGCGGTTGGTCGTCCCGACTTCCACCAGCCGCGCCCCGCTCTGGCGCAGCACATCGGGGATGCGAAACCCGCCGCCGATCTCGACCAACTGCCCCCGGCTGACGATCACCTCTCGCCCCTGGCAGAGCGCGGCCAACACCAGATAGACTGCCCCGGCGTTGTTGTTGACCACCAGCGCATCCTCCGCACCGGTGATCGCCTGCACCAAGGTGCGGGCGTGGTCATGACGGCTGCCGCGGCTGCCCTGATCCAGGTTGTATTCCAGGTTGCTGTACCCGAGCGCGACGCGCCGCACTGCGTCCAATGCGGCGGCGCTAAGCGGGGCGCGGCCCAGATTGGTATGGACGATCACCCCCGACGCGTTGATCACCGGGCGCAGCGTGGGCTGGAAAGCAGCTTCGAGCGACGCGGCCAGCCGGTCGGGCCACGCGTCTGGGTCAGGCGCGCAGCCGCCGCGGCGGATGGCGTCAC
>CAZYQJ010000602.1:0-3888 GCA_964649925.1 uncultured Litorilinea sp. | reverse complement strand
TATCCAAAATGCTGCACATCGGGCGGCTGGATGCCGTCTTCAGGCGCGCCCTGCGGGGGCTTCGCCCAGACCACATGCACCGTCACCCCGTCCAGCTTCACACTGTCGCCCGCGTTCACCGTCATCAGCCGGTCTTCTGGGATACCGTGTTCGCGCAGGTTGTCGATACTCTCCACCGGCCCCACAAACCGGCAGTCCGCAAACGCCTGGTGGATCTTGACCAGCGATTCCGGCCAGGTGTGGTCGCGGTGGTTGTGGGTCAACAGGACAAAATCAGTGGGCAGCGTCGTCTCGTCCAGCGGCGGCTGCGCGTGGATAAAACGGTCGGCAGGCCGTTCGCTGGGGAAATAGGGGTCTACCTGGACGACCGTCCCCGCGGCGTCCTTGAACGCAAACGAACTCTGCCCAAACCAATGGATGCCCACTGCGCCCTCTGGCACGGACAACGTGTCAAATGGATGCATTCTTTGCTCCTTGCACTTTCTTGGCTAGACTGATACCAGACCGAGGAGTCCAGCGGTTGAATCCAATCATGGCGTCTTATCGCCATGTCATCATAGCGTCTCAGGCTAGGACCATTATGGCAAAACAAGAGGGCGTCATCAAATTTGACCTGGAGTACACACCCGGCCCGCCGCTGCCCGCGCACGAACTGGACGAACTCAACGCCTGGCGAGCGATCCTCCATGCCCGCCACCTGATCGGCCAAGACCCGCTGCGCTATGGCGGCTATGGCTATGGCAACCTGAGCGGGCGTCTGGCCCCGTTCGACGCGCCGCCCAATGCCCGCCGCTTTGCGATCAGCGGCACGCAGACCGGACACCTGGCCGAACTCGGCCCCGAACACTACGCCATTGTCCTGGCCTGCACCCCGGAACACAACCGCATCGTCGCCACCGGCCCCATTCGCCCGTCGTCCGAATCGCTGACGCATGGCGCAGTCTATGCCGTGGATGCGAATCTGCGCTGCGTGCTGCATGTCCATTCGCCTGACCTTTGGCAGCAAGCCGCCCGACTCGGCCTGCCCATCACCGACCCTGCCGTCCCCTATGGCAGCCCGGAGATGGCCGCCGAGGTGCGCCGTCTCTTTGCCGAGACCGATGTCGCCGATCAAGGGATCTTTGCGATGGGTGGCCATGAAGACGGCATCGTCGCCTTTGGCCCAACCGTGCAGAGCGCAGGCGATGCGATTTTGGCCGCGCTCGACCGCGCCGCCCGTCTATAGCGCCTCCGGGCAGACGTGGTGCGGCTAGGGCGCGGCCACTTTGCGCACAATGCCGCTGCTGCCGTCCACCTCCAGCCATTCGCCGTCCTGCACCCACTGGGTCGCGCCTTGCAGGCCGACGACCGCAGGGATGCCCAACTCGCGCGAGACAATAGCGGCATGTGACAGCAGGCTGCCCCGCGCTACCACCAGCCCGGCGGCCAGCGGCAAGATCATGATCCAACTGGGGTCAGTGTGTTCGGCCACCACAATATCACCCGCGGCCAAATCGGCGGCCAGCGGGTCTAGCACCACGCGCGCCCGTCCCTGAATACGCCCCGGCGAACAGCCCAGCCCGGTGCGCTGGTCGCCCGAGGTTTCTGCGCCGCCCGGCGCTTCCGGCACGTCTGCCTGAAAACGGTTGCCCTGGTGCACCATGCCCGCGGTGACAAAGCGCGCATCAGGCGCGGGCAGGGCCGCATAGCGGGCAAACTCCGCCTTTCGCAGCGCCGCCACCCCGCGCAGGTCTGTGCTGGTGGTCGTGCCCTCCACAAAGCCGCAGATCTCGTCTACCTCCAGATAGAACACATCGGCGGGGTCGTCGAGAACACCATCCGCGGCCAAACGATCCCCCAGTTCGCGAAAGATCTGGCGGGCGCGGCCAAAGACGCGCGTGCGCTCAAAGCGCAGGTTTTCGCGGTCGCGCACATGACGCCGCGCGTTCTTGAGCACCCACCTGAAAACCCCGCGGCGCAGCGGTCTGTCGGCCAGCGCAGCATCCACGCGCTGCTCGGCCTGCTGCCGCACCTGGGCCTGATGGTCATCCGGGGGCAGCGCCGCGGGGTTCACCAATTGCTGGCGCGCCAGCCGCCCCACGGCGCGCAGCAGCGGCAGCGGGTCGTCATAGAGCGTGGCGCTTTCCAGCTTCAGTTCATGCAGACAGCGCTCGCCAAAGCGGTTCAGATAGTCCTGATAGGCCGCGGCCAGCGGCGCGATCTCCCTCAGCGCCGCTTCGATCTGGCGGCGGCTGCCCGTCTCCAGCAAGGCCACCACCCCCGGATGCGCGGCCTCGGCCTCCCGCGCCATCTGCGCCATCGTGCGGATGAGCGTCGCCGGTTCGGCGCTGATCATGCCGCCTTCGCCGGTCAGCAGGTCGTTTTGCAGCGTTCCCTGTACGTCACCGCACCACGATGCGGTCACCTTGCGCAGCACGCCGTAGAAGATCATGGCGAAAAAGTCGTTAACCAGCGGCGCATCCCAATGCGGCAGCAGTTGGCTTTCCAGTGTGTGATAGTAGGCCACCAGTTCATCGCCGCGCAGCCCGCTCAGGTCAGGCCGATCTTGTCCTAGCGCCGTGTTCAGCCGTGCATAGAAACGCCGCTTGCGCGCATCCAGCCGCAGATAACTGCTCACCAACCCCACCACCGTGCGCGCCAGATAGATCCGGTCGGCCAGACGCTGCCGCCAGGTCGTTTGCGCCAGGTCAGCGACCACGCTTTCAGGCAGCGACTCCTTCACGCCCATCATCTGCTCCATAAAGCGCCGGTTGGTCTTGAAGCCGGGCAGCAGGGCCAGCACCCGGTACCAGTTGAGCAGGTTGTAATAGATACGCCCGCGGATCAGGCCGATCATATTGGCAAAGACGGGCTGGTGCGCCTGAATGGTCGCACGCGGCACGCCCAGGATGCGGCAAAGCTCTTGATAGACCTCCTCATAGGCGCGGCGCGCAAACGAGTAGGTCAGCGGCGTGGTCATGCCGCCATAGCTCTCCACGATATTGCTGTTGTCCCACAGCGTCTGCACGCCGTCTGGGTCGGGCAGGTCGGCCAGTGTGGTGATGGGCCGCGCCTGGATCAGATAAAGTTGATCCCCGTCCAAAGCCCACTCAATATCTTGGGGACGGCCAAACAGCGCCGCGCAACGCCGCGCCAGCGCAGCAACCGATTGCACCTGGGCATCGCTCAACACCGGCTGGGATGAATCGTGCAAGCTGCGCGCGATAATCGCGCCGGTGCGGTCCACATGCCAGGTGTCCCCGCTCTGCGCGCCGCTCACCAATGCATCGCCCAGCCCGCGCACCGCGGCCACCACAGCCACCCCGCGCCGCCCGGTCACGGCATCGGCAGAGAAGGCCACGCCGGCTGCGCTTGCCGGGACCATACGCTGGATCAGCACAGCGGGCGCGACGGGCGGCCCCTCCAACCCCCGTTCCTGCCGATAGGCGTAGACGCGCGCGGCAAAGCCTGACCGCCACACATCCACCACGCGCTGCGCCACCTCTGCCGGGGCGACGTTCAGATAGCTCTCTAGTTGGCCTGCAAAGGAGTGGCCCACGCTGTCTTCTTCGACCGCAGAAGAACGCACCGCCAGCAGCGCGTCATCGGGCGCGAGCCACGCCAACGCCACATGCAACGCCTCGGCTACCTGCGGCGCAAGCGTCAGGCCATCGAGCGCGGCGGCTGCATCCTCGGCCGTGGTCGCCTGCGCCAGCCGTTCCTGGGCCGCAGCATCCAGGCTGGCCGCAAAGGCAGCGGGCGTCACCACGCACCACCCCGGCACAGGCAGCCCTGCCGCGGAGAGTTGCGCCAGGGTCGCCGCCTTGCCGCCCGCCTGCGCCACAGACGGTAGCGCCCCATCCCCCCAGATCGCCAACGCGTCCTGCGCTTCAGCCCGCGCAGCCGATG
>CAZYQJ010000601.1:0-3904 GCA_964649925.1 uncultured Litorilinea sp. | reverse complement strand
ATAGGCCATTGACCAGGGCATTGATCATCACGGGATGATCATAATGGGGGAGCAGACGGAACGCAAAGCCCGCCGTGTGGCGAACAGCCCTCCGGCTTATTCGCCGCCCGCCAACGCCAGGATCGCCACCGGCCCGTCCTCATAGAGCAGCGTGGCCCGGCCCGATTGGATCAGTTGATCCGCCTGCAGCCCCGGCCCTTCAAAATTGCCCCGCGCCCCAATATAGACGTACCCTATCCCGCGCGCCCGCAAGCCATCGATCGCCGCGCCCATGCCCGCGGGGTCGCCTTCCAACTGCTTGACCAGCGCAGCCGTCTCCAACACGTCACGCTGATAGCCATAGTCGGCCAGGCTCAATACCATCACCGCCGCCGTCATGTCGCGACGGGTGAAATAGGGCAGCCAGTACCCCGCGTCCGTGCCGTGCGGCGTGGTCGCCAGCCAGTAATGCGTGTTGACCGCAAAGGTCGCATCCGGCGGCAGGTGCTCGTTGATCCACGCCATCGCCGCCAGATCGGTCGCCGTCACAAAGTGGCGGTAGGGCTCCACCTCGCGGACGCGCTGCACCGCGCCCCAGACGCCGGTCAGCACGATCAGCGCGGCCAGCGCCGCCGTCCCTACCCGCCGCCGGTTGGAGGGCAGCCAGGCCAACGCCTCTTGCGCCCCCGCGCCGACGATCAACCCCAGCGGCAGATAAAGCATGATCAGCACCGCGCCCAGGTTGGTCACGTTGATCATCGGCACGCCCAGCCAGTAGGTATTGCCCAGCGCCGCCAGCAGCACTAGCCAGCCCGCTGCCAGCCCGGTCAAGCGGTTGCGCCGCGCCAGCCCCACCGCCAACGCCGCCGCAGCCAACGCCAGCAGCCAGGGACGCGCCGCCAATACAGGGATGCTCGACCAGTCAAAGGTATAGTAGCCCTCCATCACCTCCGCCACCTGCGCCTGCGTGACCACGGTCTGGGTCGTCAGGTTGCGGTTGGCCGCCACATAGACAGACAGCGCAGGCCACAGCACCGGCATCACCAGCAGCAACGCCACCGCGCCGACCGCGGCGGCCCAGGCGATTATGCGCCCCACCGCGGCGCGGTCGGCGCGCCGTTGCCAGATCAGTTCCCCCAGGCTCAACGCCAGCAGCGGCAGATAAAAGGCCGCTACGCGAAAATGCAGCAAAAAGACGCCTGCCGTCAACAGCGCGGCCAGCAGCCCCATCCAGAGCGCGGCGCTGCGGTCGGTGCGCCATCGCTGCGGCCCGCGTGCAATCGCCGTATGGGTCACGCCCCAGGCGACCAGCAGCACCGTCTGGCTGGCGATCTGGGTAAAACGCCCCCAATTGACGTAAAAGGCAGGCATGTGTGACCACAACCCTACGCTCACTGCGGCCACCAGCGCACCCAGCCGGTAGCCCTTGCGGTCCAACACCCAATAGACGCCCAGCCCGCACAGCCCGTTGAGCCACTGCGCGGTCCAGAGCAGGGCGGTATGCGCGGGCGTCTGCGCCAGCCACATCACAGCGGCGGCCAGGCTGTGCAGACCCATATGATACATGTCCAGCGGGATGGGGAAATACGGTTCCAGCGTGTCGGGCAGCCCGCCCTGAACCGCGGTCAGCCGGGTTAGCAGGACATGGTGCAGCGAATCCGTCCACGCCGGAATGGGGTAGCGGTGCGCCATCCACAGGCGCGTCCACAGGGTGATCGCAAAGACGCCCAGCGCCGCCCACTCCAGCGGCGCGAACCGCACCAGGCCGCGCCACTCACGGCGCAGCCGCCAGCCGGTGAAGACCACCCCGGCCACCAGCAGCGCGGCCAGTTTATAGGGGCCGAGCGTGAACTCCGGCAGGGCCAGGCGTAGGCCGTAGAAGAGAATCGGGTAGAAGACGATCCCCAGGGCGGCGGCGGCGATCCAGCCCTGCAGCCCCGGCCACTCGCGCCATCTTCCACTCAGGGCAAGCAGCGTCCAGCCGGGTGTCCAGATGCAGATCAACAGGACCAGGACCAGCCGGAGTTCGGTCAGCATCGACGATGTCCAGACGGGGGTCAGGGGATGCGGTTAATCAGGCATCGCCGGGTCGGGCAGTTGATCATAGACCAGCGTCCCCAAATCGACCTGTTCGTCAGCCTCCACCGCGATGACCAGGTCCCCCCCGGCCCCAGGCTGGCGCAGAATATAGCTGCTCATCACCAGGTCGAGGACCAACCCGTAACGCCCCGGCGGCACATCACGAATGGCGAAGAAACCGTCTTCGTCGGTGTTGGTCTGCGGCGAATCCTGTTGCATATACCGGAACGCGGCAGCAGCCTCGGCGTCATTGGTCAGTTCCGTGTTGGTCAGGACGTTGGCGACAGCAATGATCATACCAGACACCGGTTTAATACCTTCATCGGTCTGCACCAGCAGTACGCCGGTCACCGCGCCGGTGCCAGGCTCGGTTTCCACTTGAGGCACGGCAGTCGGCGTTCCCAAAGGGGATGCAGGCGGCTGTGCCAGCGGCGATTGGTTGGGCTGTGCCAGCGGCGACGTATTGGGCGCGGCCAGAGGCGATTCAGCCGCCGGTTGATCCGGTGCGGCGGCAGGGGATTCGCCAGGCGTAGGCGCAGCGGGCGCTGTCTCACTGGTCGCGGGGGTGGGCGGCGCGGGGGGCGTGTCTCGATTCCGCCCGGCGCAGGCGGCCAAAAGCAGCACAAACAAGATCAGGAACAGCGGTAGACGCACGCTGTGCAAACCTGTATATACAAATCGCATCATGCCAGACCTAACTCCACTCTACTCGACGAGCCCGTTTTCGCTAGTATACGCCAACCACACGGGAATGGGTGAATGAGGCGATCGCTTGTCGGGGGCAGGCCGCAGGATGGATGCCGGGGAAAAAGAAGAGATGGCTGCGTGCAGCCACCTCTTCTCCATCGCAATCGCTTGCTCGCAAGCGACAAAGTCAGTCTTTAGTTGGCAGGAGCGCTAATATTGGCGCCTTCGTAAACCAGCAGCCGGTCGGCGTTCGGGTCTGTCTGGCTCACTTCGTTGACGACGCCTACGAGCGGCTGGCTGGCGGTGCAGGTCGCAGAACCGGCATAGTCTTCGGCGATGTTGTTCTGCTGCAGCGCGTTCATCACGCCGCCGGGGGCCAACTGCGCTGACTGGGTGAAGCCCGTGTCGGTGAACGTGCAGTTGACAGTCGTGTTGGCGTTGCCCACGTTCATGACATTGAAGCCCGTCCAGAACTGGAAGTCAGCACCGCGGCGGTCGAGGATCAAGGGGAAGACGACCGTGCTGGTGGCCGCGGCGGGATCAAAGGCGCCGTAGGCCTCGCCGTCCACCGCAGAGTTCTGGTTGACGATCGCGGTCAACTCCTGGTTGGCGCTGTTGCCGGTCACCTCGGCAGCGCCGACAAAGCGTTCGCCATCGACACAGTTAGAGGCTGCATCCCACGGTGCACCCTGCGATTCACCCTCGGCAAAGACCTGCAGCGCAAAGGTGCGGGACTGCCCGGCCGGGATGGTCTGTGTCTCGGTGCACGCTGTGCCCAGGCCAGGGGCCGGGGTGTAGGTCACGGTGACATCGGTCGATGCGTTGCCGCCGTTGAGGATCTGGACACCCGTCTGGTAACCGGCGTTGTTGGCATTGATCAGGGGCATCACCGGATTGGTGGAGCCGCTGGTGAAGCCGGTGTAGGCAAACATCTGGCTGGGATTCTCTTCGATCACAGCCGCCACGACGGGCTGGTCACTGGTGATGATCGCCGAGAAGATGGCCTGGCCATGAGGCTCGTCTGCCTGGTAGAAGGTCCGGGCTGCGCCTGGCTGAATCTGCACGTTGTTGACGCTGTGGCCGCTGCTGTATGCAATATTAACGGTGGCCACGCTGGCGCTTGTGTACTGCACGGCGAACCAGGTGGTGTAACCGGAGT
>CAZYQJ010000600.1:0-3904 GCA_964649925.1 uncultured Litorilinea sp. | reverse complement strand
GTTGGCGGGCAGCGAATAAGCCGGAGGGCTGTTCGCCATACGGCGTGCTTTGCGTTCCGTCTGCTCCCCTATTATGATCTTCCCCGTGATGATCAATGCCCTGGTCAATGGCCTATCGAGAAGAGCCTGGCGGCGCATCGCCCTGGCTTTGCTGTTGCTGGCGGCAGTGGCGGCCATCTTTGCGATCGCGCGCCTGCGCCGCAACACGGTCCCGCTTGGCCCGCAGCAGACGGTCGAGACGATCAACCCCAAGGTGGGCGTGCACACCCGGCTGACCGACGAGGTGGAGGCCTGGAAGATCAAGCGCACGCTGGAAATGGTGCGTGAGATGGGCGCGCCCTGGATCGTGGAATACTTCCCCTGGGCCTATGTCGAGGATGAGCCGGGCCGGTTTGTCTGGAACCACACCGACATGGTGATCGACCATGCCGAGCGTCAGGGGCTGCAGGTGGTGGCGCGGCTGGGCTTTGTGCCCGAATGGGCGCGGCCCAAGGACTCCAGCCCGCTCTACCTGGACGAGACGCACTTTGCCGATTTCGGCGCATATGCCGCCGAGTTTGCGGCGCGCTATGCCGGGCGCGTCCACTACATCATCCTCTGGAACGAGCCAAATCTGGCGTTGGAATGGGGCTATGCGCCGGTAGACCCGGCCAAATACGTGACGCTGCTTCAGGTCGTCTACCCGATGATCAAGGCGGCCAACCCCGACGTGCAGGTGCTGGCGGGCGCGCTGGCCCCTACGCTGGCCCCACCGGGCAGCCCCGACGGGATGAACGACTTGGATTATCTTCAGGCGATGTATGATCACGGCGCGGCCCCGTATTTTGACATCCTCGCCATCCACGCCTACGGCTGGTATTCCGACCCTGACGAGCCTGCCGACCCGCGGGTGGTCAATTTCCGCCGCGCTGAACTGCTGCGCCAGGTCATGGTCGCCAACGGCGATGCGGACAAACCCGCCATGATCACCGAAGGCGGCTGGAACGACCACCCGCGCTGGACGCGCGCTGTTCGCCCCGGCCAACGTATCGACTACACCATCCGCGCCTACGAGATCGCCCAGCGTGAATGGCCCTGGATGCAGGCTGTCTGTCTCTGGGCCTTTCGCTATCCCTGGGATGCCAAGAGCTATCAGGACTATTTCACCTTTGTGGACACCGATTTTGAGCCAAAGCCGATCTATCTAGAGGTGCAGCGCTACGCCCAGGGGCATCTGGCGCAGGAGGAAATGCCGTGATGCGCCGCCTGGCGCGGCCCGTACCTATTGCGCTGGCACTGGTGGGGTTGCTGGCGGCTGTCCTCCTGCTGGTCGCGCTGCTGCCCGATGCAAACCGGCCTGGCGGGCTGATCACCCGTCTGCTCTTTCGCCAGGACCACACCTGGCAGGCCATGACGGCGCGCGGATCCTGGCGCGTGGGCATGGACCCCAGCTTCCCGCCCTTTGAGACGCTCGACGACAACGGCCAGCCGGTCGGCTACGATGTGGACCTGGCGCGGCGCATGGCCGAGTCCTGGGGGCTGGAGGCCGAGATCGTGCCCATCGGCTTTGACAGTCTGCTGGATGCGCTGCGCGCCGGACGCATCGACAGCGTAGTCAGCGCGCTGCCCTATGACCCGCGCGGCACGCGCGACTATGCCTATTCTCCTCCTTATTTTGAGGCGGGCGTGCGGCTGGTGGCGCGTCCAGATTCGCCGGTCACCGCAGCGGAAGACCTGGCAGGCCGCCGCGTGGCGGTGGAGTGGGGCAGCATGGGCGATATGGTGGGTCGCCGCCTCCAACGTGAGGGCATTGCGCTGGAACTCGTACCCTTTGAAACGCCCGCCCAAGCCGCCGCCGCGCTGGCGGAGGATGCCGGTCTCGACGCGCTCCTGATTGACCAGGTGAGCCTGCGTGAGGCGCAGGGCCAGGGTGCGGCGTTGGTCGCAGTCGGCCCGGCGCTTGAGAGCAACCCCTATGTGATCGCGGCCCCGCTGCAGGCGACCACCCTCCAGCAGCGCATCGCAGAGACCCTTGCCCAGTTTGAGGCCGACGGGACCCTGGCGGAGTTGGAGGCGCGTTGGTTTGGGGAGATCGGGAGTGGGGAGTAGGGGCAGAAGCAGGCAGTGAGGGCTGAGCGTCGCATCTCAAACGGCTACTGACAACCGGCTACGGACTACCCTAGATGGCTGCAAGCCTGGCCTACGAAATCGCGCACGGTGCACGCAAAATCGGAGGCAGGGCTTGCAGCCTACTATCTTGCTGTTATCAGTCGTTTACTTCGGTGTGAAAGCCACGCCGCGCAGCATGCGCGCCAGTTCAAGGAATTCCTCGTAGGTAGCATCCCACTTCCAGCCGGGGATGCGGCAGATCATCCGGCTGAAAATGGGATGTTTAGTGCGGTATTCGATCAACGTCGTCGCGATCTCGTCGGGCGATAGCGTGCGCTGCAAGGGAACATAGCGGACAAACCCGCATTCGACCTGCCGCGCGGGCGCAGTTTGGATGTTGGCGTACCAGTCGCTTCCCCCCCAGGCGGACACGGCATAGATCTCTTGGGTCTGCTTGTCGAAGCGCAAGACCGCCAACACCGTCCGGCGCACCTTTCCGCTGCGACGACCGACATGGGTGATCTGCATGAAACGCTGGCCCAAGAGCCAGCCCAGGCGCAGCCGGTAGAGCAAGACCGGTAGTTTGAAGATCGGGATCAGGAAAGGCGGCGCTTTGAGGGTATCCCTGCCCGGTCGGGCCTGCGGCAGCGTGTTTTCGGATAGGGTCTGTTTGGACATCATTGGGGCCTCTCACAATGTGAAAGCTGCAACTGCCGCCGCTTGAGGCGACACCCGCACTCTGTCAGTGCGCCAGCACATGTTTGCGCGTTGTCGCACCCGGCATCAGGACAATGGCGGCCAACACGAGCGCGCCAATGAGCAGGACAAAGTCGATCGTCACACCTAGGCGCAACGCCCCAAAGAGGCCGTAGAAGGTGCCTGTTGCCGCCAGCACCAGTGACCAACTGCGCGAGTCCAGGCCATGCAGCATCAGTGCAGACCCGATTACAATCGACAAGGTGGGGCAGGGCACCAGCCCGACCGGCGCGGCGTACAGGTACGGCCAAAATGAGGTTGTGTCGAGAAAATGGGGGTAGATCCAGCCAAAGATAAACATGACCGCGCCCGCGACGGCGATCCAGACTGGCGCAATCTGGACGCGCTCATCCGGCAGGCGCGCCGCCAGCGCAATCAGGGCAATGGCCGCCACGGCAAAGAATACCCCGTTGAAAAGATTTCCGGCGTACCAGGCAAGCACGCCGACCGAGACCAGGGGCAGGCCAAGTAGAATGCCCATGAGGCGGCGAGATGGACGCAGCACGATGACCAGCCCCATCAACACGGCAAAATAGAGGTGCCAGGCGATAGCCAGGGACTTCCACTGATTGGCGATCGCGGTGAGCACGCTCAGGATTTGATCGGGGGCAGGCATGATCTATCCTTTCTTTGGATTGTGAAAGCAGAAATTGGGTTGAAGTGCAATCAGGAGAAACAAACGCAGAAGGTATGCCGGTGATGCCTTATTTTAGAACACTGATCCGTCTGCCGGATCAGGCAGGTGACCTATCTGCACCCTGGTCAGTTGGCTAGGTTGTTCGCGCTGCCATCTGCCCCTGCTTCCTATCTTCCCAATGTGAGTCTGCGGCACAGTTTGAAAGGCCGATGTGGCGTATAATAAGGGGCAAACGATGATCATTTATGTGTGCCTGGCGCACACGGTGCGCCCATGGAAAGGATTGGATTGTGGCCTCTGTTCACCCTTTGCCGCCTGAAGCACTTTACACGCGCTGTACCCTGGACGATGTGGAATTTACGACCACCGCCGACCTGGATGTCGGCATCGAGTTTATCGGCCAGGAGCGCGCCATCGCTGCCA
>CAZYQJ010000599.1:316-3907 GCA_964649925.1 uncultured Litorilinea sp. | reverse complement strand
GTAGAAGCAGAGTTGAGCCGTATAGGTGTCGGGGCTGGTCCATGCGCCGCCCGCCATGACCGGGCGCGTTTCCCCACGGTCAAAGAGCGCCGTCCCCGCTTCCCAATCCCCGTGGCCGAACGTAATGCGATCCTCCCCCTCAGCCGTTTGCAACGTCAGCACAGCCCCCTTGCGGTCGAACTCACAGTGCAGGCTGTGGACCCCCTGCTTGTTCTTGTTAAAGCGATAGGTGCGGCCTGAGACCTGCGCCGCCAGCGGTGATGTCGCCTTACCCTGCGGCGGGCAGATTTCCAGGCTTGCCAGCCGCTTCTCTAGTGCTTTGTGCGCCTTGGCATCCTGGGTCAGCGGCGCATCCTGCATGGCCGGGAGCAGGTGTGTCCACACCAGGTTTAAGACGGCCTGCATATCGGGCACGCCGCTGGTGATCGCTAGCACCGCGTCCTGGTCGGGCATGACGATGCAGTACTGGCCGAACGCGCCGTCGCCGCGGTAGGCGTTGTGACGGCAGCGCCAGAACTGATAGCCATAGCCCTGTTCCCAGTCACGCGTGGGGTTGCTGCCGTTGCTGACCTGCTTGGCCGTTGCCTCGGCCACCCATGCGGCGGGAACGATCTGCTTGCCCTGCCATTGCCCCTGATCCAGATAAAGCTGGCCGAAACAGGCAATGTCCTGTGTCTTGATCGACAGCCCCCAGCCGCCGGTGTTGATACCGCGCGGGCAGCACTGCCAGGTCGCGCCTTCGATGCCGAGCGGCTCAAACAAGCGCGGCGTCAGGTAGTCGAGCAGGGTCATGCCTGTCAATTTCTGGATGATGGCCGAGAGCATGTAGGTCGCGCCGCTGTTATAGACAAAGTAGGTTCCCGGCTCATGGGTCACGGGTTGGGCAAAAAAGCCTGCGGCCCAGTTGCCGTCCTCGCGTTCGACCATAGGGCCGGTGGTGTCTACATGATGGCCGGTCGACATCGAAAGCAGATGGCGCACCTTCATCGCCGCCAGGTTGTCGCTGACCTCGGCGGGCCTCTCTTCGGGGAAGAAGTCCAACACCAGGTCGTCTACGCTCAACCTGCCTTCGGCGACGGCCAGGCCAATCGCGGTGGACGCAAAGCTTTTGCTCAACGAAAAGAGCATATGCGGGTGTTCGGGGGCATAGGGCGGCCACCATGCGGCGGCGACCTGATGCCCGTGACGCAGCAGGATAAAGCTGTGAAAGCGGTCGATCTCCGCCTCCACTGCATCGACAAAGGCGTGGATGGCTGCGGAGGAAATGCCCTGGGCCTCCGGGGTACTCACAGGCAGCCGCGCATCGGTAAACATGGTGAGTCCTTTCGTGGTTGGACTTGGATGGACAGCTTTTGAAGAAATCGGGCACACGATCTCAACGTCCAGCGGGTGGACCCTGTACGCAGCGTTTGTCGCGACCCGCGCCGTGATCGGCTGCGCGCGCTGCGTTTAGTGGATAGTGAACATCGTCGCCGCAGGTCTGAACAGCGGCGCGATCGTCCAGCAGTTCCTATCATTGTAGCGGAGTGCGAAGCGGCGAGCAATGCCTGGCGATGGACAGCGTACCATTCCTGTTGCCATCTACCAGAATACGCGCACCATTCCTGGCGGTTTATCGTCAACTGATATGGAGACATGTAGTGGCAACTGTTTAAGGAGGAAGAATGGCACGAAGCGTAAGCGAAATCTTGGCCGAACTCAAAGCGACCAAACACAAGGTAACCGTCCACGGCAAAGAATATTACGTGGTCGAAGGTGATCTGCTGTTGGATGAGCAGAAGTTGGTGCGTTATGCCCATGAGCGCGCCGAACTCGAAGCCGAACGCCAGCGCGCGATGAGTGTAATCCCCCTGGAGCTAGTTGGGATCGTGGACGACGAGAACCGCAAGGTGCGCTGGAAGAAAGGGTTGGTGCTGACCTACTCCGTACTCAGGAACAGTTTTGACACGGAGGCGCACTATCAGCAGGTTGTGGGGGCGATGGCCGCGGCCACAGCCGACTGGGAAGCGACCTGCGGCGTCAACTTCCGCCATGAGGTCGTCCATGACACAGGTGATGCAGACGACGCTGCGGATGCGCCGCTCTTTACGGTCGAGTTGGTGAATGCGGGTGGGCGCTTTATCGCTGCCGCCTTTTTCCCCAATGACCCGCCCTCGGAGCGGCGGGTGGTGATTGACCCGTCCTTTTTTGATGAAGACCTGTTCTTTGATCCGGTGGGCGTGTTGCGCCATGAGTTGGGCCATGTGCTAGGCTTCCGCCATGAACACATCCGCAGTGGCGCGCCGCCGGTGTGCCCCAACGAGCCGCTTGACCACACCATCGACCTGACCGAATACGACCCGCAGTCGGTGATGCACTATTTCTGCGGCAACATAGGCAACCCGGAACTGGCGATCACTGAGATCGACCGCCGCGGCTCCCAGCTACTCT
Source organism: uncultured Litorilinea sp. (assembly GCA_964649925.1). Lineage (GTDB taxonomy): Bacteria > Chloroflexota > Anaerolineae > Caldilineales > Caldilineaceae > QEUY01. Next base: position 1,477 of record CAZYQJ010000599.1, on the reverse strand, counting down.
ACGGCCCCCCCGACGCCGAAGTGGTCTACTACGAGTAACCTCCTCCCCCAATGACCGGCCCCGGCTGCGCGTGGACAACCGGGGCCGGTCTGTGATCTAGCGCGATGAAGGACGCGAGGGTCCTTACGCTTGCGCCTGTTCGAGCCTCTGCCCTGCCCTCATGCGCAGACGGTAGCACAGCCGGAGTAAACGCAACTCGGGATAAGGGATGCGCCCGTTCAATGCCTCAAAGATCGGGCCGAGTCGTTCGATACCGAGTTGGTCAAACTGCGCAAAGACCGCGGATTGTTCTGCCAAAGGTAGTGACAACGATGCCAGAAGCGGGGCTTCGGGAAGATGCCGATCCGCTGTCATGTACTCTTCCAGATAACCAATAACCCTTGTAAAACGCACTCCGAGAGTCGCCGCGATTTCGCGCACAGTCTTGCCCCGCTCTAGCTGCTGCACGGCATAGAGGATGCGACCCTGGCGCGTGCCGCCGGGGACTGCAGGGACGTGCGTAGGGAAGTCTACCTGTTCAGGCCGGGGCCGTTCTGCCAGACCGCGTTCTGCACAATAGGCCTGGATGACTTCGATAAACTGTGCGGCAAAATGGGCCATCTTGAACTCTCCTACCCCGTAGATAGCGGCAAACGACGCTTCGTTCTGCGGATAATATATCGCCATCTCCTGAAGTGAGCGGTCACCGAAAACCATATAGGGCGGAATGCGCTCGTTCTCCGCCAGTTGGAGGCGCAGTTCACGCAGTCGCGCAAAGAGTTCCTCATCATAGTCATGGGCCGCGGGTGTAGCATAATCTGCAGCGACGCGCCGTGTGACGTGTAGCCTCCCCTGCACCGAAGCGCCATCCAGCACAGCACGCCCCTGGCCGGTCAGACGCAGCCCGCCATGTGATGTAAGGGCCACCAGTTGTTGTTGGCGAAACTGGGTAGTAAGGTCTTGCCACTGCGCCCTAGACAGATTGCGCCCGGCCCCATGGCAGGCCAGCTGATCATGCCGCCAACGTAGGACGCTCTGAGAGCGTGAGCCGCGCAGGATGCTGATCAGGTGGCTCGCCCCAAACATCTCCCTTGTATCACGGCAGCAGGCTAGAAAAAGGCGCGCATATTCGGTCAGATCGTCGGGTTGTTCCGCCGGTTGCGGCGCGCGGCAGTTGTCGCA
>CAZYQJ010000599.1:0-306 GCA_964649925.1 uncultured Litorilinea sp. | reverse complement strand
TCCAGTCGATCATTTGCTGGAGCAACACCGCTTGCTGCCGTTGGAACGCCTCCGAACCCTCCGAGAGACCTATCAGACCGCGGGCAGTGACGAAATCTTGCTGTGAATAGAGCATCAGGCAATCGGCAGGGTCGCCATCGCGCCCGGCGCGACCGATCTGCTGGAAATAGGTCTCCAGGTTCTTGGGCATATTGTAGTGCAGCACAAAGCGGATATCCGGCTTGTCAATGCCCATGCCAAAAGCGACGGTCGCCACCATCACGCGCACTTCATCATAAGTAAACCGGCGCTGATGGTCGGCGCGCG
>CAZYQJ010000598.1:0-3907 GCA_964649925.1 uncultured Litorilinea sp. | reverse complement strand
GATCCACTACACCGGCTGGCTGGCGGATGGCGTCAAGTTCGACAGTTCGTTGGATCGGGGACGGCCCGACGCGTTCAACGTCGGCATGGGCCAGCGCATTGCGGGCTGGGATTTGGGGCTGAAGGGGATGGCCGTAGGCGGCAAACGCCAACTGGTCGTGCCGCCACACCTGGGGTTTGGCGAGGCAGGTTGGGGTGATATTGTCCCACCCAACGCCACTTTGATCTACGACATTGAGTTGGTCGAAGTGCGCTAACCATAACCGCTCGCACCGCCTGGTCATCTGACCAGGAGCAACCCTCGTCGGTTGTCCAGCCCCAAAACTCGCTGGCAGCCTAGTTTTTCCAGGGAGTCTTTTGGTTACACTGGGATAGACCCTGTCGGTCGCGCGGGCCGGTAAACACCTGGTCTGAATGCTGGCTCGCGCGCCCGCTTCTGTGTGGGACAAGAGGAGTGCCGTTTATGGTGCAGCGTGTAATCATTCTGGGGGCAGCCGGGCGCGATTTCCACAACTTCAATGTGGTCTACCGAGACGACCCCAACAGCGAAGTCGTCGCCTTCACTGCCACCCAAATCCCAAATATTGCAGGCCGCCGCTACCCGCCTGCCCTGGCTGGTTCCCGCTACCCGCACGGAATTCCGATTGCGCCCGAAGCAGAACTGCCCGACCTTATCGCCCAGACCCAGGCGACGCACGTCGTCTTTAGCTACAGCGATGTCTCCAACGAAACGGTGATGCAGCGCGCCGTTGTGGCGATGGCCGCAGGCGCGGATTTTCAACTGTTAAGTCCGGCGCGCACCATGCTGCGTGCCTCTGTGCCGGTAGTGGCCGTCTGTGCTGCGCGCACGGGCACAGGCAAAAGCCAGACCAGCCGCCGCGTCGTGCAATTGCTGCGCGAGCTAGGGGAGCGGCCGGTCGTGGTGCGCCACCCCATGCCTTACGGCGACCTTGAGGCGCAGCGCGTCCAGCGCTTTGCCAGCCTCGAAGACCTGGATCGCGCCCAGGTGACCATCGAAGAACGCGAGGACTACGAGCCGCACATCGTCCAGGGGACTGTGGTGTATGCAGGGGTGGACTATGGCGAGATCCTGGCCCAAGCCCAGGCCGAAGCGAGTGTCGTGGTCTGGGATGGGGGCAACAACGACACCCCCTTCTTTGCACCCGACCTGCACATCACCGTGGTTGACCCGCAGCGCGCCGATCATATGCGCACCTACTACCCCGGCGCGCTCAATGTGCGCATGGCGGACGTCATCGTGCTCAACAAGATCGACAGCGCTGCGCCCGACCAGATCGAAACCGCGCGAGAAATCATCGCAGCGGATAACCCGCGCGCCATCGTGGTGGACGCGGCCAGCCCACTGTTCGTCGACGACCCTGCCGCCATCCGCGGCCGCCGCGTGATCGTGGTGGAAGATGGGCCGACCGTGACCCATGGCGGCCTGGCCTACGGCGCGGGCTGGCTGGCGGCGCGGCGTTTTGGGGCATCCGAGGTGGTGTCCCCGCGCCTCCATGCCGTCGGCGCGATCGAGCAAGCTTATATTGACTATCCTCATATCGACACGGTGCTGCCCGCTATGGGCTATGGCGAACAGCAGATCCACGACTTAGCCGAGACCATCCGCCGCACGCCCGCCGACCTGGTAGTCGTAGCGACTCCGATAGACTTGCGCCGCCTGGTATCGCTAGATAAGCCCTCGGTCCGTGTTCGCTATGAACTGCAAGAGATTGGCGCGCCCACGCTGCACGACATCTTAGCGCGCTTTGTGACGACGCGAAAGGATTCGCTATGAAATGGCTCCGGCTTGCGCTGCTGGCGCTTCTCATCGCTGCTCTGCCCGCTCTGACCCCCGTCTCCGTGTCCGCTCAGGAGGCCGACCAGCTTCCGAGCAGCACCGATGGCTTTGTCTGGTTTGAGCGCGGGCCGGATGGGGAAACGCAAGTCCATCTGTACTTCTTCTGGTCGCTGACTTGCCCCCACTGTCAAGAGGCGTACCCGTTTATTATGGCGCTGCCGCAAGAATATCCCTGGCTGGTGCTGCACGACCTGGAACTCACCCGATCTTCGGCCAACGCCATGCAATATGACGCGATGGCGCGCGCACTGGGGCAGCAGGCCATGTACGTCCCCGCCTTTTTCTTCTGCGGCACGATGGGGAGTGGATATGACAGCGCCGATACCACGGGTCAGGCCCTGGTAAATGCGCTCGTCGCCTGCCGTGAACAGGCCGATCAACAGCTATCCGCCGAGGCATCCGCTCAGGGGGTGCCCGTCCAAGAGGCATCAGAGGTTGCAGCCGCAAGCACGCAGGGAGGGATTGAGGAAGCCGCCGCGGTGGGCGCGGTGGCTATCCCCTTCCTCGGGACGCTCAACGTCGACCAGCTTTCACTGCCGATCAATACGCTTGTCCTGGCAGGGCTGGATGCGTTCAACCCCTGCGCCTTCTTTGTGCTGCTGTTTTTGCTCAGCCTCATGGTGCATATGCAGGACCGGCGGCGCATGCTGATGGTGGGCAGCCTTTTTATCCTGATCTCCGGGCTGGTCTACTTCATCTTTATGGCGGCGTGGCTCAACGTTTTTCTCTGGGCCGGAGAACTCAAAGCCGTCACACTCATCGCCGGGCTGATCGCCATGGGCATTGCCCTGATCAATATCAAAGACTTTTTCTGGTTCAAACAAGGGGTCTCGCTCTCGATCCCCGAACGCGCCAAGCCGGGTCTCTACCAGCGGATGCGGAACCTGGTGCGTGCGGGCAGCCTGCCCGCCATGCTCGCCAGCACGGCGCTGCTGGCCGTTGCGGCCAATACCTATGAACTGCTCTGCACTTCGGGCTTCCCCATGGTCTACACGCGCATGTTGACGCTGGAATCGCTCTCGCCTGCGGCCTACTACGGCTATCTGGCGGCCTATAATGTGATCTACATCCTGCCGCTGCTGGCGATTGTCATCGTCTTCAGCGTCAAGTTCGGGGCGCGCAAGCTCAGCGAAGACGAAGGCCGCGTGCTCAAGCTGCTGTCGGGCGTGATGATGTTTGCGCTCGGTGCGGTGCTGGTCTTTGCGCCCGAATTGCTCAACCAGGTGTGGACCGCGGTTGCCCTGTTGGCCGCCGCTATCGGCATCACAGCCCTGGTGGTCTGGTGGGATCGGCGGGCGCACCGCCGCCCCCCGGCCAAGCTGTCGGGCAAGCTGCGGCCCCGCTGATCGATTTGCTCTTACTCCTTCTGTGGCAGTGGGTTGCTGTCTGGTTCTCCTAATGCGTCGGGGGTCGAGATGGTTCATCTCGACCCCCTGACCGTCCCCCTCCTCGCCGCCTGTGTGCAGCAACCTGGCTGTGGCTACTCCCAGTAGACGTAGACCATTGGGCTGTTTGGCCCGCCTGCCTCACTCCACCGGAAGATCCACCACGCATCATACGGGCTGAGGTTCACACAGCCGTGGCTGCGCGGCCGCCCAAATGCATCGTGCCAATAAGCAGCGTGCAAGGCGTACCCGCTGTAAAAATAGCACGTCCACGGAACCTCTTCCAGATAATAATAACCGCCTGTGGCCGGGGACCCGCCCGACATCTTGCGCGAGACCAGCCGCCACCAGGTGCGGAAAATCCCCTGGACGGTCGGCGTAGCGGGCAGCCCGGTCGCCACCAGCGCAGCATAGACCGGCTTGTCACCCTCATAGGCCACCGCGGTCTGTTCGCGCAAATTCACCCCCACCCACCGCGCATCGCCGTTGATGGCAGAGGGCCGCGCCTTCAAGCGCGCCACCCCGACGTGCGCGCCGTAGACCCAGCGATCCGGGCCGATGCGATACCAGCGTTGCCCTGCCACCGTCCGCGTCTCCAGAATATTCAGCACCTGGTTGTGATAGACCGTCCCGACCTCTGGGTTATCTTGATGCAGCCCCGGTTC
>CAZYQJ010000597.1:0-3921 GCA_964649925.1 uncultured Litorilinea sp. | reverse complement strand
AGCAGGCCGAGTTGATGCATGAGATCTTGCAGATCGCGCAGGAGCAGTTCTACGCTATTGGCATCAGCCTGCCAGTGCCTGGCTATGGTATTGTGCAGAACAATTTCCACAATGTGCCTAGCCCGCATCCTGGTGCTTGGCTCTATCCCAACCCCGGCCCCACCAATCCGCAGCAGTACTGGATTGAGCAGCAGTAGATCCCTAAGCGGCATGCTGTGGAGTCCGCCACGCGGCGGACTCCACAGCCATAGACTGCTTGGGTGATACAGATTTCAGTTCAAACTGTAGTTGATCAAAGGAGAGAACCTGTGAGATCGCACATGCGCTCCCCGCATTGCATCGGTGGCGCCATCTACCGGCTATGGGTTTTGATGTTGGTGTGTGGCATGGTGCTGGCGGCCTGCGGCACGCCCGCGGCCCCGGCCGATGCGGAAGCGCCCGCCGCTGCAGCAGAAGCCCCGGCGGCTGAGGAGGCTGCAGAAGCCGCGGCTCCGGCGGCTGCCGAGGCGAGCGATAGCGGCCAGTACAATGAAGCGCCCATGCTGGCAGAACTTGTCGCCGCCGGTGAACTCCCCCCGGTGGAAGAACGTCTGCCCAAGAACCCGATGGTGATCGAGCCGTATGAGTCCATCGGGCAGTATGGCGGTACGATGCGCCATCCGCTGGTTGGTTCGTGGTCCTCACGCTTCTACTCGATGATGGGCGCAGAAAACCTAGTGATGTGGGACCCGGACTGGACCGAGGTCATCCCGAACCTGGCCGAATCCTGGGAGGTCAACGACGACGCCACGGAATATATCTTTCACCTGCGTGAAGGCGTCAAATGGTCGGATGGTGAGGCGTTTACCGCCGACGACATCCTGTTCTGGTATAACGACGTGGTGCTCAACGAGGAACTCACCCCGGCCAAGCCCTCCTGGCTGACGGTGGGCGGTGAGTTTGTCGTGACGGAGAAGGTGGACGATTACACGGTCAAGTTCACCTTCGCTGCCCCTTATGGTCTGTTTTTGCAGCGTCTGGCGACCCCCAGCGGCTCCGAACTGACCGTCTACCCCGAACACTACCTTCAGCAATTCCACGTGAACTATAACGCAGAAAACCTGGATGCGATGGTAGAAGAGTCGGGGCTAGCCGATTGGGCGGCGCTCTTTGAGTCCAAGGTCGGTGTATTGGACGACGGCGCAAGCTGGACAAACCCCGACCTGCCGATGCTCTACGCCTGGCGCGTAACCGAACCCGCGGGCGGCAATGTGACGCGCGCGGTGACGGAGCGCAACCCCTATTTCTGGAAGGTAGACACCGCAGGCAACCAACTGCCCTATATTGACCGGATCGAGTGGGAGTTCTTGGGCGACCCTGAAGTGTTGACCCTGCGCACGCTCAACGGCGAAGTGGAATTCATGAACTACTACGCCAACCTGTTGGAAAACAAGGCGGTTTTTGCCGACAACATGGAGCAGGGGGATTACCACTTCTTTGATCAGATCCGTGACCAAGCCAATACGGTGATGATCAACCTGAACATGAACACCAAGAACGATGTGCTGCGCGAGTTGTTCCAGAACAAGGATTTCCGCATTGCGCTCTCGCACGCCATCAACCGCCAGGAGATCATCGATGCGGTCTATGTGGGGCAAGGGGAACCCTTCCAGGGCGCGCCCAAGCCGACCAGCGACTTCTATCATGAACGGCTGGCGAAGCAGTACACCGAGTATGACCCTGACCTGGCGAATGAGATGCTAGACGCAATTGCCCCGGAGAAGAACGCCGACGGCATCCGGCTCGGCCCCGACGGCAACCCAATCGTCTTTGACCTGATCGTGGACGCGACGCGGTTTGCCGACTGGGTGGACTCGATGGAACTGGTGTCAACCTACTGGCGAAACGTGGGGATCCAGATGAATGTCGAGGGCATCAGCGGTGAACTGCTGCAGACGCGGCGCGAGGCCAACGACTTTGATGCGACCGCCAACTGGAGTGATGGCGGCTTGGCCCCAATCCTCAACCCCGGCCATTTCGTCTTCCCTGAAGGCGGTGGATCGCTCTTTGCCCCGCGCTGGGCGATGTGGTACAACTCGGCTTCTTTCCCACCAGGGGGTGTCGAACCGGAGGAACCCCCCGCAGAGGTGCAGCGGCAGATGGCACTCTATGATGAACTCAAGGCCACAGCCGACCCGGATCGGCAGAAGGAACTGATGATGGAGATGTTGGAGATAGCTGCCGACCAATTCTATGCCATCGGCATCAGTCTCCAGGCGCCGGCCTATGGCGTGGTCAAGAACAACTTCCACAACGTGCCGCCATCCATGCCGGAATCCTTCAACTACCCAGACCCGTTCCCGACACATCCGTACACCTATTGGATTGAGGAGTAGCCGTAGGCGACGCTGCGGGTGGGGGATCTCGCCCGCAGCGTCGGCCCACCATTTTTACGACTTGAGAAAAAACGGGATTTGTTTGTACAATGGCTTACCTTAAGAGCCTGTTCGTTACCTCGCTGGCCCCATTGCTGCCCCGTAATTACAGATTGACGCTGCTGTATAGGAGGACTCTATGCTCCAATATGTAGTCCGGCGCGTGCTGTACATGATTCCAACGCTCTTTGTGATCTCCATCGTCTCGTTCGTCATCATTCAACTGCCGCCCGGCGACTATCTCACCTCGCTGGTGGCGACGATGGCCTCCACCGGTGAAACAGTGGATCGCGCCCAGTTGGTTGCGTTGGAACAGCGCTATGGGCTGGGACAGCCGATCTATGTCCAGTATTGGAAATGGATATCGGGAATTCTGCTGCGTGGCGATTTCGGGCAGTCCTTTGAGTGGAACCAGCCGGTGAGCGCGCTGATCTGGGGGAGGTTGGGGTTGACCTTTGTCATCTCGCTCGTCACCCTGCTGTTTACATGGGTTGTTGCTTTTCCAATCGGCATCTACTCGGCGGTACGCCAGTATTCGTTGGGCGATTATCTATTTACGATTGTGGGCTATATCGGCCTGGCTATTCCCAATTTCCTGCTGGCCTTGGTCTTGATGTACGTCGCCTTCAAGTTCTTCAATCAGAGCGTCGGTGGCCTCTTTTCGCCTGAATTTCAGGACGCTCCTTTTTCACTGGCCAAGGTCTGGGATCTGCTCAAGCATTTGTGGATCCCCGTCGTGATTATTGGCACAGCCGGAACCGCCGGTCTGATCCGCATCATGCGCGCCAATCTGCTGGATGAACTGCACAAGCCCTATGTGGTGACGGCGCGCGCCAAAGGGCTGTCGGAGAACCGGCTGCTGCTCAAATACCCGGTGCGTATGGCGTTGAACCCGTTTGTCAGCACGCTTGGATGGACGCTGCCGACCCTGGTTTCCGGCGCGGCGATTGTCTCCATTGTGTTGAGCCTGCCCACGACAGGGCCGCTGCTCTTCCGCGCGCTCATGTCACAGGACATGTACCTGGCAGGCAGTTTCATCCTCATGTTAAGCACCCTGACCGTGATCGGCACGCTGATCTCTGACATTCTGCTTGCTTGGTTGGACCCGCGTATTCGCTACGAGAGGTAGGGAGAGAACCATGGCTACCACAGAAGTTCGCCCGATCTCGCGCCCGCACGGAGGCCCGCCGGAACCCACTCCGGATGAGCTTGCCGTTGCGCGCGAGGAGGGTACGATCTACGTTGCATCGCAGTGGACGCTGATGCGGCGCAGGTTTATGAAGCACAGACTGGCGATTTTGGGCGGAACCGTGACCCTGATCATCTATTTGATCGCCGCCTTTGCTGAATTTCTCGCGCCCTTCCCCTCCGGTGCGTTTAGCGCCCAGTATACCTATGCACCGCCACAACCGCTCAGTCTCTTTGTGCGGACGGAGGAGGGGCGGCAGTTTTTGCCGCATGTCAAGGGCTATGCGGTGGAGGTAGACCCCGTTGCGTTGCGCCGCAC
>CAZYQJ010000596.1:0-3922 GCA_964649925.1 uncultured Litorilinea sp. | reverse complement strand
GTACTAGTACCTATCCAAGTACCTATTTGTGTTTGCGCGCAGGTACAATGAATGAAGCAGAGGACGGCTCTTGCCGTCCTCTGACGTGTTGGGATATTGGGGCTATGAAGGGGTCTACACGAGGGAGTGGTCTTGGGCGAAGCAGGCGGCGGCCATGCGCGAGGTAACGCCGATCTTGCTGTAGATCGAGGTCAGATGGCCGTTGACCGTGCGGCGACTGATCACCAGGGTATCGGCGATCTGGGCATAGGTCAGCCCCTGCGCCAGCAGGCGCAGCACCTCGACCTCGCGCGCCGTCAGACCGGCGGGATAGGCGGCGGGCAGCAGCGCAGGGGGATCGGCGGCAGTAGGTTCATCAGGTGCTGGCGTGTCCGCTGCCAGGGCGTACTCCACTGCCTGATCCAGCGTCATGGCCTGCCCTTTAGCCCAGTGGGCGGCAAACGCCTGATCGCCCATCCGCGCGCGTAAATCGTCTAGCTCCTGTGCGTGGATGCTGAAGTCACCCACCGTAAAAAAGACATCACTGCCGTCTATGCCCCAACGTTCGGCTGCAGCAGACAACTGCACCACACGCTCAGTCTGACCTTGTGCCTGGGCCAGGGTGCTCAGGTGGCGGAGGAGAAAGGCGCAGCGGGGTTCGTCCCCCAACTCATGGCTGAGTAGAAGACCTTCCGTATAGACCGCGGCGGCCTGGGATAGCTTCCCTTGTTGCTGGAGCACTTCTCCGAAAATGCCAAGCGTTTCTGCTTTGGACCACACATCCTCGCGCGAGGGCCAAATCGCAATCGCTTCCTCCAACCAGACGTGGGCGGTGGCATAGTCTCCTTGTCTACCACTCACAAGGCCTAGACCAGTCAGCGTTGTAGCAATACCCCAGGCATCCTGCACGGCGCGATAGACGGCGAGTGATTCTTCACAGAGGATCAAAGCGGTCGTCGGGTCACCCGCTAAGGAGTGGGCCAGGCCCAGCATGTTGAGCGTCAAGCCGAGGTCCCACTGGCTGCCCACCGAGCGCCACAGGGCTACGCTCTCCACGAATCGGGTGCATGCAGTCTGGCTGTGGCCCTGCATCATTGCCATCAGCCCGGCCCCCCATAATGCTTTGGCGCGTGCGGCAGTCGGTGCGGCGGAACGCAGCAGCGCAGCCTCATGCCAGGTGCGAATCTCACCGGCATGGTTGCCAAAATGGGCGAACCAGGCCAATGCCCCGGCCAGGCGCAGCGCCAGTTCTGTGCTGTCTAGTTCCCCTTTGATCCAGGTGAATGCGCCGCGCAGGTTATCTATCTCTTGCTCCAGACGCGCCAGGCTGCGCGCACGATTAGGACCAAGCAAATCCGGCTCACTCGTTTCGGCCAGCATGAGGAAGTAGTGGGCGTGATGGCGGCGTACGGTCTCATCTTCGCCGCTGGCGGCGAGTTGCTCCAGCCCATAGTCACGGATCGTCTCCAGCATGCCAAAGCGCGCATCCACGCCTGCTTCACTGCCTGTCCCCTCTGCACCGGGCATTGAGCGCACCAGGTTGTGATCAAGAAGCGTAGTAACACCTGAAAGCACATCCACTCCATCTTCCTCCATCCTGCACACGGTATGCGCTGCTTCCAGCGTGAAGCCACCGAAAAAGACGGCCAGCCGCCGAAAGAGGGTTTGTTCATCTGCAGCCAGCAGGTCATAGCTCCAGGCGATCTCGTCGCGCAGCGTGCGCTGGCGCGTGGGCAAATCGTGTGCGCCGCCGGTGAGCAGGGTCAACCGCTGTTGCAAACGCGCCAATAAAGCGGGCGGCGAGAACAACTTGACTCTGGCCGCAGCCAGTTCGATGGCGAGGGGCAGACCGTCCAGGCCAATGCAGATCGCGGCCACGGCTGTGGCGTTGGCTTCCGTGAGGGCAAAATCGGGTTTGACTGTCTGCGCGCGCTGCACAAAGAGCGTCACCGCGGGCACTTGGGCGAGGCTGACGGCTAGATCGCCTCCGCTCTTTGCCAGCCGTTGGGGATCGGGCAGGGCCAGCGGCGGCACGGGGTATTCCTGTTCGCCATACAGGTGCAGTGGGGCGCGGCTGGTGACCAAGACCTTGAGCCGCGGGCATGCCGCCAGCAGCGTCCCGACTAATGGCGCGGCCAACAACACCTGCTCAAAGTTATCCAACACGATCAACACCTGCCGCGCGGCAAGATACGCCTGCAGACGTTCCTGTACGGACTGGTCGCCCATCTTATGCACCCCCAGTGTCTGGGCGATAGCCACGCCCACCAATTCGGGGTCACGGATCGGGGCCAGCGAGACGAAATAGACGCCATCGACAAAGTGGTCAAGCAGGGTGGACGCGACCTGCAAAGCCAGCCGCGTTTTGCCGATCCCGCCCGGCCCGGTGAGGGTGATCAGGCCAATCTCCTCTTGGAACAGGAGGGATTGAATGGCCGCGCTCTCATGCTCGCGCCCGATGAGCGGGCTGCGCGGCAGCGGCAAGTTGGCGCGAGGCGGTTGGCTATGGGCAAAGCGGTCGTCTTTGCTTTCGTCGTGAGACGGGAGCGCGGTGAAGGCGTGGCTTGTCTCTGCGGCAGAAGGCCGGTGGGCCGGTTTTTGATTGGCCGGGCGGGATGTGCTCATAAGTTCACCCCATAGGGCAAAACCGCTTCAGGCAACTGCCAGCCGTGACGAAGCCGCCATTCGTGCCGCATAACAATTCTGCAGGTCAGGTGGGATTATAGCGTATCCGCAGCCGCAATGGATCGCATCGTACGAACATAAACGATGGTTTGTGTCGATTTCCGCGCCGCGCGATTGGTACATGCCTGCAGACCGGATATGATGGAGTGGTGACCGGCTTTTCCACACCGCCGGTCACTTTCCATGAACCACCATGAAGGAGGAATCGTCTATGCGGTTGGCAGGCAAGGTGGCGCTGATTACCGGCGGCGCAGGGGGTATGGGCAGCGCCCAGGCGCGGCTCTTTGCCCAGGAAGGGGCAGCGGTCTGTGTGGCGGATATCAACGAGGCCAGCGGGCAGTGTGTGGCGGATGAGATCAATGCGGCGGGTGGGCGCGCCATCTATGTCCCGCTGGACGTGACCCGCGCCGATCAGTGGGCAGGCGCGGTCACCCAGGCGGAAGCCACATTTGGCAGCCTGACCATCCTGTGCAACAACGCCGGGGCCAACTTCCGCGTCTCGTTTGACGACCAGACCGAGGAGATGTGGCATCTGATTCTGGAGACCGCGCTCACGGGCGCATTCTTAGGGATCAAGGCGGCGGTTCCGGCGATGCGCCGCGCCGGGGGCGGCTCGATCATCAACATCGGTTCGATTGCCACCACGCGCTGCGGCGACAACCCTGGCTATGCCGCCAGCAAGGTGGGCATCTTGGGACTGACCAGGGCCGCGGCGCGTGCGTATGCCAAGGACAAAATCCGCTGCAACCTGGTTTCACCCGGCCATGTGGATACGCCTTTTATCCGCAGCAGCCAGCCGCACAGCCCCAACGACTGGCGCACCAGCATCGACAACCCGGAGAACTTGCAGCGGCGGGTCAACGCCACGCCCATGGGCCGCCTGGTGCAGCCGGAGGAGATCGCCTATGCCTATTTGTTCCTGGCATCGGACGAGGCCAGCATGATCACCGGGACGAATCTTCAGGTGGATGGCGGCGCGAGCCTCTGAGCCTACTCCCCATCTTCCCACGCCTCAGGCGTATAGGGCCAGCCGATCTGGGTGCAGATGGCTTGCCAGCGTCCGGCCATGTCCGGCGTGGCGAGGCGCGGGATGAAGCCGAGGCGCAGATAGCTCTTGAGCGCGGCCAGGCGAAAATCCTCTGTATAGAGGTGAATATTGCGGTAGCCCAGCACGATCAGCCGGGCGACCACCGCGGCGCAGACAGCCCGGCCCAACCCCTGCCCCGCATGGGCCGGGTCGCTGGCAACCCAGCCCAAC
>CAZYQJ010000595.1:0-3933 GCA_964649925.1 uncultured Litorilinea sp. | reverse complement strand
CCATCGTGTTCTTTTCCAGGGCTTGCACTTCGCGCAGAAGTTGGATAACACCCTTTTGAACCACCACGTCCAGGGCCGTCGTCGGCTCGTCGGCAAAGGCGAGCCGCGGGCGTAGGATCGTCGCCAGGGCGATGGTGATGCGCTGGCGCATACCGCCGGATAGCTGGTGGGGGTAGACGCCCAGCACGCGTTCGGGCAGGCCGAGGCGGTTGATGTATTCCACGACCAGCGCATCGGTCTCTTCCTTGCCGCGCGGGCTGTGCGCCATAACGAAGTCGCGGAAGCTGTCCCGAATCTTCCGTACAGGGTTGAGGACATGCATCGAGCCTTGGGGAATGTAGGCGACTTCTTTCCAGCGAACGATGGAGAGTTGCGACTTTGGGATGTGAAGGGCGTCGATGGCGTCACCGTTGAGGTGGTAGGTCACCGCGCCCTGGAGCACAGTGAGCGGTGGTTCTATCTCGCCCAGCAGCACTTTGAGCAGGGTGGACTTGCCACAGCCGGATTCGCCCGCAATCCCGTAGATTTCGTTTTCTCGAATCTCAATCGAGACATCTTCGACCGCGCGCACGGTACGCCTGACGCCATAGGCGCCGGTGATATAGTACGCCCGGAGGTTATCCACAGAGAGGATGGTCTTCATCAGGCAGCCCTTGCCTCCAGCCGCTTTAGTCTTGTGCGGGGATCCAAGTATTCGGTCAGGCTGGTGGAGATCAGATAGAAGCTGACCACAATCAGGATCGAGGAGAGGATGGGCGCGACCAGCCACCAGTATTTGGCTGTCAGTAGCGCCTGGTAGTAGTTGGCCCAATAGATCATCGTGCCAAGGCTGGGCCGGTCCAGTTCGCTCAATCCAAAGCTGGAGAGCGTGATCTCCATGCCCACAGCCCACAAAAAACCGCTGACCATATCGGCCAGCAAGAAGGGGATGAGAAAAGGCACATGCTCGCGCAGGATAACCTTGGGCGTATTCATCCCCGAATAGACAGCAGTATTGGTAAATTCCTCTTCACGCAGCGTCAGGATTTGCGACCGATAGCGTTTGGAGGGCCAGGCCCAATCCAGCAGGCCCAAGAAGAGGGCCAACTCGATAAAGGTCAAATTTCCCTTCAGGATAAAGGAAATCAGGATGATGAGCGGCAGGCGCGGGATCACGATAAACGAATCCGTGATCGAGGACAAGGCTCGGTCCGTCCAGCCGCCAGCGTAGCCCGCAAACGAACCGAGCGCCACCGCAATGGTCCGCCCGATGATGACAGCCGTTCCGGCGACGATCAACGAGTTGCGGATGGCGAAGGTAACTTGCCAGAACAGGTCCTGGCCCAGCGAGTTGGTTCCGAGTGGATACTCAAGGGAGGGCGGCAGATTGCGTGGGACGACCCGCCGCTCCTGGTCGCCATAGGGCGAAAAGAAGGAAAGGATCACCAAACCGGCGATCAGCAGCAGGATCAAGAATCCGACGCGAAAGGATCCGTTGTAGCGAAAGAGATCGCGAACGACAACCATAGTTGCTCCTATCACCGCCACCGGCCTCGTCGAGGCTGGCGGCGTCTGTCCGGCACAGGCAAGGATGGTGGGCTGTGTTTGTTTAGCAGCGCTCTCCGGTCAAATGAGGCAGGGCGCTTGCGGCGCGCGTGGCGACTAGCGGTAGCGCACCCGCGGGTCAAAGATCGGATAGATGAGATCAATGATGAGCGCGGCGGTGGCGATGCCCACGATCGAGAACAGTGTAATCCCCAGGATCAGGTTGAAGTCGGACTGCAGAATGGCCGTATAGAGCGCATAACCGATACCGGGGTAGCCAAAGACAACTTCGGTCACGAGCGCGCCTTCGAACATCGCGCCCAGCGACAGCCCCAAGTCGGTGATCTGGGGTAGCATGCTGTTGCGCATGATGTAGGACAAAATGGTGCGGCGCGGCAGGGTGGCCGTCTCTGCGTAGGTGATAAAGTCGCTGGTGACCAATGTCTTGGTCAGGGCGCGGGCCATGATATAGCGAAAAGCGGTCGCGCCCAGGATGAGTGAAATGGCGGGCAGGATGGGAAGATTGGCAAATAGTAGGAAAAGACCATCACCAGAATCAAAGCCAGGACAAAATAGGGAATGGGATAGACGGTGATAAGCACCTTGTCATAGGTCTGTGTGATGGGGTTGCGCGGGAAGTATCCGGCAACCGTCCCCAGCACGATACCTAGAATCCAGGAAAGCAGGATCGTGGTCGTCAATAGCCCGATTGTCCAGGGCAAGCCGGTTTTGATGATGGTTATGACGGGCGTAGGGAAGGCATTGAGCGACGGGCCGAGATCGCCGCGCAGCGTGCGCTGCCAAAACGCCAGGTACTGCTCTGGCAGGGTGCCACTCAGGCCGTAAAGGTCTTCCAGGGTTGCCCGAAAGCTTTCGATGGCCGCGGGGTCGACAAAGCTCATGCTGCTGACGCGGGTCAGCGTTTGCTGAACCGGGTCGGACGGCAGGAGCCGGGGGATGATAAACGTCACCGAGACCCCGACAAAGACGACGATAAACCACTGTAAGATACGAGGCAGGATGTAGCTTTTGAGTAGGTCCATTGGTTGTGACCTGTGCGAAGATGATCCGCCGAAAGGGTGGTGAGAGAAGACCGGGCGGCACGGCAGGAGACAGCGCGCGGCTGTCTCCTGCCTCGTTTACGTTACACTCTTGATACTATTGGGCAGGCTCCACATAGGGGAGCGAGAAGCGCCCACCCTGGAACCAGTAGAGCGGTTGGCGATCCGGGTTGTCGGCAGTCGGCCAACCGGTCCAGTAGTACTCGTCAATGGTGACGAACTTCTTGAAGCTGATGGTGGTGATGCCGTACATATTCTCCACCCACAGCTTCATGAACTCCTGGCTGAGTTCCAGCACGCGCGGGTCGTCGGTGCCCAGGCTGCTCAACTCGTCGATGATCTCGTCCAGGCGCGGGTCTTCGAAACGCATTTGGTTGACGCTGCCGGTGCCGCGTGTATCCGTGCCGACCGGCTGGAAGAACCGGCTGTGGAAGCCCAGAATGTACTGCCACTTATCGGGGTCAGCATTGGCGGAGACACCGCCCGCAGTCCCCCAGTTGGATGTGACCTCGAAGTCACCCAGGGCATTGCGGTCATAGTAGGGGTTGCGCTCCAGCGATTCAACTTCGACCTGGATGCCGAACGCGCCCCATTGGTCCTGCGCGCCGAGAGCCAAGCGATAGACATCGGCCTCATCCGGCGCGGCAATGATGCTAAATGACCAGGGTGTGCCATCGGGCTTGAGCCACATGCCGTTCTCGTCGCGCGAGAAGCCGTTCTTGACCAGCAGCCGCTCGGCTACTTCAGGGTCATGCTTCCACCAGCCGGTGCCGAAGCGGTCACGCAGGCCATCGGGGTCGGTAGGGACTGTGTAGCCCTGCTCCTCGGCCCAGGCAGCGATCTGCTGGGGCACAGTGGGATCATAGGGCTTGTACATCTCGCCCGGTTCGATCTCGATTTCCAGTTCGTTGAGCCACGGTTCCAGCGGTACATGGAACTGGGTCATCTGGTAGTCGGTGGCAGGCTGCGGGATGGCGGTGACGCGCGTCACGCCGCCGATGTACTCGGTCTGCAACTCGACGATGTCAAGCGCCAACGCCAAGGCCCAGCGTACGTCCTTGTTGGCGAATTCTGGGATGGTGTAGTTGAAGCCAAACCAGCGGGCGTCCAACTCATTGGGATAGGCCCAGGGGAAGTCCTTGAACCAGGAGCGGGCCGTCGGCGTGGAGTCGAGAATCGCCTGGAAGGCTTCATAGTCCACGTCCATGAACAGGTCCAGGTCATGGCGAGCCATGGCGATGGCCTTGCGGTCGCTGCCGGGGTAGAAGATGGTCAACACGTATTCAGGCCCGCCCTTGCCGGTCAGCATACCCGGTGTGGTGGCTTCCCAATCGTCGCGCAGTTTGAA
>CAZYQJ010000594.1:2305-3938 GCA_964649925.1 uncultured Litorilinea sp. | reverse complement strand
CTGATCCCCGGCGTGCTTTCCAAGGACTGGATCATGCCGGTGATCGCCTATTCGCTGGCCCCGCTGGCCGTGGCAGCGCGCTACACCCGGTCGAGCGTGTTGGAGGTGATGCGGAGTGACTTTGTGCGTACGGCACACGCCAAAGGGCTGGGGCATACCGCCATCCTGCTGCGCCATGTGCTGCGCAATGCCCTGATCCCCATTGTGACCGTGTTGGGCGTGGAGATCCCCAACCTGCTGACCGGCAGCATCTTTATTGAAACCATCTTTCGGGTTCCGGGCCTGGGCAAGTTCTTTGTTACCAGCACCTTTAACCGAGATTACCCGATGATCATGGCGCTTGTGTTGTTGATCGCCCTGTTGTGGGGGCTCACCTATTTGGCAACCGACCTGATCTATACCCGGCTCGACCCGCGCATCCGTCTTGACTCGCAGGGGAATACGTGATGAGAGAAGCGACAACGCCTTCATTGCGTGTGCCGCTGCACCTGCAGGAGAGCAGCAGACCCTATCGCACCCTCTGGCAAGATGCGGTGCGCCGTTTCTTGCGCAACCGCCTGGCCGTGTTGGGGCTGTGCATTGTCGGAACCTTTGTGTTTATGGCGGTCTTTGCGGATTTGATCGCCCCTTACCCGTATGACCGGGTGGACTTTACCAAAGTCCGGCTGTTTCCCTTTGAGGACCCGGCGCACCCGCTGGGGACTGACGATGTGGGGCGTGACTATCTCAGCCGCTTAATCTATGGGGCGCGCACCTCGATGATCGTGGGGCTGTCCGTCCAGAGCGTGGCCGTGATCATCGGCGTGACGCTGGGCGGGCTGGCCGGATATTTGGGCGGCAAGGTGGATTTTGTCATCATGCGCCTGATCGAAGTGATGACCGCCTTCCCCGGGCTGCTCTTTGCCATTCTGCTGGTGACGGTGGCCGGTGGCGGGCTGCTCAACGTGATCATTGCCCTGAGCGTGACCAGTTGGATCGGGATCGCGCGCCTGACGCGCGGGCAGTTGTTGTCGCTACGTGAGAAAGAATATGTGGAAGCGGCGCGCGCCATTGGCGTTTCTAAGGCCAGGGTCATTCGCTCCCACTTGATCCCCAATGCGCTGTCTCCGCTGCTGGTGGCAGTCAGTTTTGGCATCCCGGCGGCGATCTTTGGCGAGGCTGGTCTGAGCTTCCTCGGCATTGGCGTCAATGACCCGATTGCCAGTTGGGGCAAGATGGTCGGGATCAGCCAGGCCTACATTTCGGTGTACTGGCATCTGGCGCTGTTCCCGACGATCTTGATTGCGCTCGCCATGTTGGGGTTCTCATTTATGGGCGATGGGCTGCGCGATGCGCTGGACCCAAAACTGCTTGAATAAGTCGCACACTGGCATGTCCCAGGAAATAATCAAGCTACAAGGAGGAGGCACATGCTCCAGAAACGGCAAACCTACCAGATGATCGGGGGGATCCTGCTGATCGTCGCGTTGATGATGGCTGGCTGTGGGGGACGCGGCGGCGCGAGTCAAGCCGCTCGGGAGGAACCAGCGGTCCCGACCATGCCTGCCGCCCAATTCGCCCAGCCCACGACCATGATCACGGCAGAAACGGAAGCCGAGTTAGAAGCTGAAGTGGAGGCAGAAACGGAGGCCGA
>CAZYQJ010000594.1:0-2205 GCA_964649925.1 uncultured Litorilinea sp. | reverse complement strand
GTTGACCGCGGAACAGGCGCGCGGGCTGGAACTCTACACCACGCGCAAATGCGGCGACTGCCACGGCGCGGCGGCAGAGGGTGTGGACGGTCAAGGGCCGCCGATTGCCGGTACTGCGTTGACCCTAGACGAGTTTACTGACCTGCTGCGTACCGGCGGTGAGATCGGCCCGGATCATTTGTATGGCCCGATGATGATCAGCCCCAGCGGGGTCAATGCGATCCACGCGTGGCTGCAATCGTTTCCGGCAGAGTAAGCGCGCCTGCCCCATCAAACGTCAGCGGTCGGGGCGGCCCAATCTGCTCCAAGTGCGGGAAGCGCGTGAGTTCCGGCAGCAGGGCATTGGACACCCAAAGCTGGCCGAGATCCAATGTGTTGGCGGCGATGACCAGGCGCGCCTGGCTGGGATCGGTGCGCGGCAGCGCGGCCAGGATGGCGTCGCGGTCCGTGGGTAGTGTGATGGGCCGCTTGCCGCCGTTGAAGTTGCCTGCGGTTAGGCAGTTGGTGTAGGTCACCGCCCAATCCACTTTGTCGGCCAGCCGTTGTGGAATGAGGTCACAATAGCCGATGCCGACCGCGTTGCCGTGGCTCTTGGGCGTCAGGTCGAGCGCGACGATGGCGCGGAAATCGGGCGCAACTGGGCCGCCGGTGCGCCGCCACATGCCGACGACGTTGAGGTCCATGCCTGTGCCGCTGATGTCCTTGCCGATCTCTTGCAAGACCAGCAGATCCAGTGGTTCGATGGGGATGCGCGGCAGGTGAGACCAGGCGGCGCTGAGCAGTTCCGGCTCGCGGTTCTCGATCTCCGCGGCGGGAACGACTTCGATGATCGCAGGTTGGTGATGCCCGTTCTCCACAATGCCGATACCCGCCACGACGGGCAGGTTCTCGATGACCACACGCGCCGCGGCGGGCATCGCGTCACGGATGCCCCAACTGTGCAGCGTGGCCGCGCCGAGTTCTTTGCCCAGCCCGACGGCCAGCATCTTGAGCAGTCCGCTTTCCCAGAAGTTACGAAATGCGGTGTGCGGCTTGATGCGGTTGACAACGATGATGGCGTCGGCCTGGGCCGCGTGTACATCGGTGTAGACCGGTATTCCATCGGCGGTTGTGCCGATCTGCACTGTTTCCATGCTGCTGCGGATGGGCACACCCAGCCGGTCGCTGCCCAGCCCATAGCTTACCAGTACGTTAGCCTGGCCTTCGGCGGTCCCGCCGCCGTGGCTGCCCATTGCCGGAACAAGAAAAGGCTGCGCCCCTAAGCGTAACAATTCCTCCACCAAAGTCGTGACCACCGCATTGATACAAGAGATGCCGCGGCTGCCCACGCCCACGGCTACGCTCATCCCGGGCTGGATGGTCGCGGAGAGCGGCAGCGCAGCCAGTTGGTCGCGCACATGAGCCGGGACATCGGCAATCTGATCGGTGGTCAGATGTTGGCGCACCGGGGCTATGGCAGGTAGGTCGGGCATAACAACTCCTTAACTTAACTAGATGATAAAACGGGGGGATTGCTGTAGCGTTCGGCAAATTCCTCACAGGTCATGCCGAAAAATAGCTCATCAAAATATTGGCCCTGTGTATAGACGGTGCGGCGCAGGCGACCCTCCAACTGGAAGCCGAGCTTTTCATGCAGGTGAATAGAGGCCGCGTTGCAGGAGTAGACAGTCGCCGTGACTTTCTGATAGCGCAGTTCCTCAAAGAAATAGCGCAAAAAGAGAATGATGGCTTCAGATGCATAGCCGCGCCCGCGGTGTTCAGCGCGCACGCCGATGCCATAGCGAAAGGCCCCCACCCGGCGGTCAACGGTATGCGCGTTGATGTATCCCACCAAGACCCGATCGCGGTTCTCGATGACGCAGCTGATCCGGTCGTCTTGCACCTCCTGTAGAGCCATCTTTTGCGCCCAGGCGCGAGAGGCAGCGAGCGATCCGGGCGGCCAGACGAAGTCCAGCAGACGGGCAGTTTCGCTGTCCAGGTTCCAGTCATGGAAGGTGTCGCCATCCTCCGGCTCAATGGCACGCAGGCGGATCAACTTGCCCTGCCAGTAGTTGCGTGGGGGCGGTATAGCGTTTGAGGACATGGACGTGCTTCTCGCTGGAGTGCTGTGTTTCCTCATGCCGGGGCAGGGGAAATTCACACCCAGGATTGCTGCATGACGTGGGAGTTCTCTGGCGATGCGCGCGGATTCCGTGAGGACGGGTA